>CAWVWS010000093.1:0-12325 GCA_963933905.1 uncultured Sulfitobacter sp. | reverse complement strand
AACGCTAAAGTCACAGGGCGTGCGCCGGATGGAAGAATTCAATATGGTGGTTGGTAAGGCGCGATGCCTTTCAAGGGGTTCACGACGTGTTCGAAGCCAACGGAATACGTATGGCGGAACGCAATGTGAAAGTGGAAATTGCGGGTGACGAGGCGTTAACCAACGAACAGCGCAAGGCCGTAAGTGCTGCAGCACATGATGCAACCACAAACAAATTACCGCCAGGACCTATTCCCGACGAGCCTTAAGGCCTGCATCTCTTTTATAAAGAGACACTGATAAAACTGCATGTTGAGAACATTCTTGGCGGGTAATAAGAAAAGTAAACAATCAGCGATTGCAGCAAATTTTCAAAGCGGCCACTCGCGCAACCGCAGCGAAATGATGCTTTTTCCCGCAGAGCGGACTTTGACAGATTGCAGGGGGCTTGCTCCTGCATCGCCTCCCCCTCAGCTGTGGTTCCAGTCGTCGGGATCTGCGTTGTTGTTGGGGCTCAGCCCGATGATGTCGCCGTCGGTGGAGCAGCCAAGGCCCAGCACAGTGCGGTTGGCGTAGGAGAAGTAGGCGGTGACTTGGTTGATCTCCAGTATCTCGCCGTCGTTCCAGCCTGCCATGCGCAGCGCCTCGACGTCCATTTGCACCATATCGTTTGGAGATTGGGTGAGCCTTTGGGCATAGCGCATAGCGGCATGCTGGCGGGCATCGAGCGGCATGGCAGGGATGTCATTCTCCTCGATTGCGTCGCGTAGCGCATCCGAGCGCGGATCGTCAGCGAGCAGCCGTTTCATGCCCGCGAAATGATGTTCTACACAGTAGGTGCAGCCATTTAGGTGAGACACCCAAACGCCTAGCGCCTCTAAGAACCATTTGGGGATCGTGTTGTCGCGGTGGTGCAGGACGTATTTGTAGACCGCCATATGCGCCTCCATCGTGTGGGGGCGCAGGGAGTGCATCATCATGATATTGTCGACGTTGTTGTTCGGACCCGTCACGCGTTTGTAGAGGTCCCTGAGTTTGCCAGTGGCGGCATGATACGGGATGGTTTTGATCCAGGCCATGAAGGGTCTTTCGGTATAAGGTTCTTTGGGGCAGCCTAACCTGAAACAAAATCGCTGCAAGGCATGGTGTTAGGGCCAGACTTTGCGCGACCTGTTCATTGGGATCGTTGGCGGATGGACTGGTCTGATTTTCCCGCAATAGTTTGCTGTAGAAATCCACAAATCGCCACTTTTTCCACATAAATTCGTCAGCAGTCATATGTAGCGATACCGTAAGGAGCATGTATGAGCATATCGTTTCACGAACGCCTAAACCGGATAGCACCACAGCCCGAGGACCGCGCAAACGATCAGACAGTTCCGCCTGAATTGGTGCCTGCGGCGTTTCAGATGAATACGCCTGACACGCGCATCACCGTTATCAATTACAGCATTCTCGGCGCTTTGTGGCTTTATCCAACATGTTGGGTCTTGGGCCGTGCTGATGACTTGCCCGCACAACTTCCCCAATGGCTTGGACTGGAGGAAGCGGCGCGCACAGAGCCGAACATAATCTGGATGTCCGCGATGGGCTCGCTCCTGCTGTACTTCACTTACTTCCGCTTTGTTTATTATGCGGCACGCACTTCGAGCACGACAATCAGCCTTGCCCATCACTCGGTCTTTTTCAGCGGGATGGTGGCCGGAATTCTGGGATACGGGCCGATACGGACCCTGACCGAGGTGTCACAGAACCTCTGAACCGGTGTGGATACCTCCGCAGGATTTCTGGCAATCCTGCGGAAGCAGAGCGATCAGCGGCTGCCGTTGGCGCCACGCTGGATCAAAGCCAGTTTGAAAATCTGTCTGTATTCACTGGCGGAAATAACGGGGTTCGAGCGCAGGCGGTAAGATGCAACAGACACGGCTTGCCGACCTTGGATGGAGACCGAACGAAGATCGCGCGAGAACCGGACGCATTTGTTGTCCGCGCAGAAATGCCCCGCCTTTACACGCACATTTGACCCGCTTTGGGATTGGGCGAAGGCAGTGCCTGCTGACAGCATCAGTTTGACTGCGGTTGCTATTGTGAGAAATTTCATTGGTCGGCTCCTGTTGCACGGTTTGCGTGTAATAGAAACTGACAGCTTGGCCTGAAATATCAACGGTGGTCGCGGATAAGTGAAGGGAGGTTACTGGCTGTGTTATTTCGCCCCCAATTGACATGCGGAGATGGCGATGGTCGCGAGGGTTCAGAAGAAGTCAGCGCATTACAAAGGGGTTTGCCATGGGGGCGTCCGAGGTGTTGATCCATGTGGTTTTGGTGCGGGTATAGTCGTTGATCGCGTCCATACCTGCCTCGCGGCCATAGCCTGACTGGTTGGTGCCGCCGAAGGGGGCGATCGGTGAGATGGCGCGGTAGGTGTTCACCCAGCAAATCCCCGCTTTGATCCGTGCCGAGACGCGGTGCGCGCGTGCGAGGTTCTGGGTGAAAATGCCCGAGCCGAGACCGAAGGGGGTGCTGTTGGCCAGCGCGATTGCCTCCTCCTCGGTATCGAAGGGGATGAGGGACATGACGGGACCGAAGAGTTCGACGTTAAGTGTCTCGATGTCATAGGTTTCGCATTGCACCAGCGTGGGAGCCATGAAATTACCTGCGCGGTCCAGCGGTGCGCCGCCAAAGCGGATTTTGGCCCCTTGTGCCTTGGCTTTGCTCAGGGTGGCGACGATCAGGTCAATCTGCGCTTTGGTGCAGAGCGGCCCCAGATGCGTTGCTGCGTCAAGGGGATCGCCCACGACAATATCTGCGCAATTCTGTGTTATACGTTCGATCAGGGCTTCCATGACGGGGCGGTGGATCAGACCGCGTGATCCCGCCACACAGCTTTGCCCCGACGCACCAAAATTGCCTGCGATGAGGCCGTTTGCCGCGCTGCCCAGATCGGCATCATCAAACACGAGGATTGGTGATTTGCCCCCCAGTTCCAGCGAGGTCACGGCGAAATTCTCGGCGGAGTTGCGCACGACATGGCGCGCGGTATCAGGGCCGCCTGTAAAGGCGATGCGGTCCACATCCGCGTGGCGTGTGAGGGGGATGGCGCAATTCTCGGCGTCGCCTGTGATGATCGAGACAACACCGGGCGGGAAGCCTGCTTGCTCGACCAGTTTTGCGAATTCCAGCATGGGGGCGGGGGCGATCTCGGACGCTTTGAGCACGACAGCGCAGCCTGCGGTCAGGGCTGGCCCCAGCTTGGTCGCGGTGAGGAACATCGGGCGTTCCATGGCACAATCGCCACCACCACACCGATGGGTTCGCGGCGGGTAAAGACGTGCATGTCGGGTTTGTCTATCGGCAGGACCGCGCCTTCGATCTTGTCAGCCAGCCCTGCGTAATAGCGGTAATAGTCGCCGACATAGCCTGTCTGGCTTGCCGTTTCGGCGAGTAGTTTGCCGCTGTCGGTGGTTTCAAGCTGGCCGAGTTTCGCGGCATTCTCTGTGATCAAATCGCCAAGGCGGTAGAGGAGTTTTCCGCGCTGGGTCTGGGTCATGTCGCGCCATGCTGGATCGTCCAGCACGCGGCGGGCGGCGGCGATTGCGCGGTCCACATCTTCGGGTGCGGCGCAGGCGAATGTGGCCCAATCCGCACCTGTTGCGGGGTTTTGAGAGGTCATCACCTGACCAGCGTGGCCTTCGGTAAAGGCACCGTCGATATAGAGCGGGAAGTGGGGAAGCTGTGTCATGTCAGTCCTCGGGGAAATTCAAATTTTAGGCAAATGCGGGCATCACATCGTCGATGAACCGCGAGAGGGAGGCGCGCTTGCGCACGAAATCCATGCCGCTGTCGATCCAGAACACGTATTCGTCATAGCCAAGGTCCTCGTAACGCTTGATCTGGTCAATGACTTCTTGCGCTGTGCCGATGGTGAGGTTGCGGTGCATATTTTCGGGGAACATCATTTTATTCGCTGCCATATCTTCCTCGGTCAGCTGCTCAATCAGGCCCTGACGGACGGGGCGGGCATTTTTGAACCATGCGCCGAAGTAGTTGTAGAATTTTGACAGCTCTTTCGCAGCTTGTTGTGTGTCGGTGTCGGTTGCGGCGATATAGGTGTGGTGGAGCAGCATGATTTTCGGGCGCGGACCGTCATAGGCGGCGCAGGCCTGATTGAATTTGCCCATGAGGTCTGTGATCTCGTCCATGCCGTGCCACAGTGGGGTCACTTGGATGTTGAAGCCGTTGTCGACGCCAAAGGAGTGGCTGTTGATGTCACGCGCGGCGATCCAGATTGGCGGGCCGCCCTCTTGGACAGGTTTCGGGGCGGAGGTTGTGGCAGGGAACTGATAAAACTCGCCCTCATGGGCGCAATCGCCCTCCCATAGTTGGCGCAGCAGGGTTGTTGTCTCGCGCATGCGTGCGCCTGCCTGCCATGCGTCCATGCCGGGGATAAGGCGTTCGTATTCATAACTGTAGGCGCCGCGCGCGATGCCCAGTTCAATGCGGCCATCGGTGATCAGGTCGGCGGCGGCAGCTTCGCCTGCCAGTGCGATCGGGTGCCAGAAGGGTGCGATGACGGTCCCTGTGCCAAGCCGTAGGTTTTTTGTGTGATGGCTGAGGTCCACCAGCGTAAGGAAAGGATTGGGGGCGATGGTGAAGTCCATGCCGTGATGCTCGCCTGTCCAGATGGCGCGCATGCCGCCCTCATCCGCCATTTTGGCGAGGGTGATCAATTCTGAACGCAGGCTGCGCTGCTCCTGATCGGGAGTGAGACGTTCCATGTGAGCGAAGAGAGAGAAATCCATGTGTTAGGTTCTTTCTGGGGCAGGTTTGGCTGGCGCTATGAGCAGGATGTGATGAATTCGCGCAGGGTTGCGTTGACGCGGGCGGCGTGGGTCATGGGCAGCATATGGGCGGCCCCCTCGATGATTTCGGCGCGGCCATGGGGGGCCAGTGCGGCCATGTCGCAGGACATTGCGGGGGTGGAGTTAGGTTCGTCTGCGCCTGTGAGGAAAAGCGCGGGGCAGTGCAGCACCGCGAGGTCAGAGGCGCTGGGCCCGTTTTCATGCGCGAAGACACGGTAAGCGGCGCGGTAGCCTGCGGGGTCTGCACTGCGCAGCCATGTCTCGCATGCGGTGCGCTGGGCGGAGGCCTCTGCCCCGAACCAGCGGGTGAGCGTTGCGGCGGGATCGGCAGTTGTTTTCCCGTCAAGGCTGTTTGCCCGTTCCTGAACCGCCACTTGCGCCGCTGCATCGCGGTTGTAGATGGCATTAAGAGCAGCCACGCCTTTGACCTGCGCAGGATGACGGATCGCCATGCCCAGTGTGATCATCGCGCCGAAGGAGTGGCCGACGACCACAGCGGGAGCATCCAGACAAGCGGCGATAGCATCCACAAAATCAGCGAGCGTTGGGGTGGCTGGCAAGGGCGCACTGCCTCCATGGCCCGGCATATCTACAGCGATGACGCGGCAGGTCGCGGACAGCGCGTCGATTTGCGCGCCCCATGCCTCGGCCCGCAGGCCAACACCGTGGATCAAAAGCACCAGTGGCCCCTCCCCCGCCGTGATGGCAGCCAAGGACCCGATGTTAGACCGCGGCAGGATTGTCGAGGTCATGTCTCAAATCCTTTAAATCCTGATAGCGGTCGCCGATGCGGTGATGAGGGCGGCCAGACGTTGCAGCGCCCAGAACGACCATAATTTCGTCGTCGCGGGGAGCGTCGGGTATGGCGAACTGGATCGTGAGGTAATGCGAACGACGGCCTGCATCATTCTTGTCCATCAAGGGCACCATGATTGGCGCATTCGCCCCGCCGCGCGTGTTGGTGAAAGCCAGATAGGATTTTGCGCCCACGGCCTCGCGGTAGTGATTGCCGAAACGCAGCGTGTGGATCAGGCCCGAGGCATGCTCGATCTCGCCGTTCAGACCGACAACGGCTGCCTTGCCGTAGGCTTCAATCGCCTCGCCAGAGCCTGCGAGTGCGATCATTCGGTCTGTCATCATTTCGCCCAGAACGGGACCGAAGGCTTGGATCTCTGGCTTTAGATCCTCGACAAAGCGCCCTGCCCACGGGTTTTTGACCACGGCGGCAACGGCAAACATGCGCCACGGCAACTTGGCGGGTTTGAACCCTTCAATGAAGACCTCCTCATCATAGGTGACGATTTTTCTGATTTCAGGCTGCATGCTGTGATCCCTTTGTGCGTTGCGCAACTCAAAGCCCAAAGGGAGAGTTTGACAAACGAAGGAAACGTAGGCTTAGACATTAAAAAACTAATGGATAGCTTGACCTATGGCAAAACCGCTTCCTCCTCTGACATGGTTTCGCGCGTTTGAAGCAGCGGCACGCACCCTCAGCTTTACCGCGGCGGCGGCGGAGATCGGGATGACGCAATCAGCGGTGAGCCAGCATGTCAAAGCGCTGGAGGGCCGTTTGGGGGTGGCGCTGTTCATCCGAAAAGCGCGGGGCCTTGCACTCACCGATGACGGGCGCAAACTGGTGCCGCAGGTGGCATCGGCCCTTGAGACGCTCGGCGCTGCGGCGCGGATTTTCGAGACAGGGCCGACCGAGAACCTGCTCACGATTGCCACGTCAGTAAGTGTTGCGGAGTGGATTATCGCGCCGCGCCTCAAAGAGTTCACCGACCGCCACCCGAACACCCGCCTCAGGTTTCTGAGCACCATCTGGCCGGATGATTTTCACATGGTGCACGCGGATGTCGAAATCCCTTTTGGCAGCCACAAACAATTCGGGAAGAATTCCGTCCTGCTCGAGCCGAGCGGTTTGGTCGCACTCAAGTCACCCGCCTTGCAAGGGGCGCTTCATACCTTGCCGTTGATCGAAGCGGTTGGCACCTCGGCAGGCTGGAGCAGTTGGCCCATTGCATCGGACAGCACTTTGAGACCGCATATTTTCGTCGACTCCTTTGCTGCCGCGTTGAACATGGCGGTTCATGGCAACGGTGTCGCCCTTGTCAGCGAAGTCTTGGCGCTGGCATCGGGGCAGCTTGTCCTTGCCCATGAGGATGTGGCCCCGTGCCAAGAGGGGTATTACCTACGCGTGGACGGAGGCAACGATGCTGCAGTGGCGTTCCGCGACTGGATCCTTGGTCAGGGGTGAGGTCAACTGGCACGCGGTCGCGGCTGGGCCCTGCCCTGCTTTGCCGTCATTTCCGTGTACGGGTGAAGACCATCTTTTGTTCGTGCAGGTCGGCCTTGTCCCCGATCCACGCATAGGCGAGCAGTGCAGGTTCGCGGTCGCCCACAGTGATGCGGTGCAGGTGATCCGGCGGGTTGAAGATCATGGACCCCGGGACATAGACCCCTTGATGGTTCTCGCTCACCGCTCCTGAAAGGCAGACATAGCTTTCGGTGATGCCCTTGTGCGCGTGGGCGGGATAGGTGCAGCCGGGGGCGAACAGGACCACGCCGAGGATGATCTCGTCGCTCACGATGGGGCCATTTTGCCCTGCCAGTTCAGCATAGGCATAGCTGTTGGCGAGCCCCTTTGGCACCTTCTCATAGCCGTATTGCCAGCTGAGCTGTGAATCAAGCGCATCAAAGGCGCGGACCACGGGGGCAAGCACCCCTTGGCGACCCTCGTCAAGTGCGCGGCGCAGGTGGGCGGTGACGGGTTTCTCCGCGCGGGGCTGGAGGCGGATTGTGGCGTTACGCTTGAGCAGGCGGCTGATCGCTTCGCGCACCTTGCGCTGGTGGGAGCGGATACGGTCACTGCCGCCAGCGGGGAGGTAGCGGTAAAGCTCGTCATATTCTTGCAGCAGGTAGCGCCAGTTGGGCAAATCGCGCAATGTGGGGTCGGTATTGGGGGTGGTATCCATGACGGTGCTCCGTGTGTTGAGGCTCACGTAGCGCGAGAACGGGAACCCGCAAAGAGGAAAACCGCCACAGCGGCGATAATAGCAGTGGATAAAGCGATGTCGGCGATTGCCCCGCAGCACCACACCTGTCAAAATAGCCGACAATCAAAAGCAACAGCAGCAGGCTTATCCCATGTCCGATCTCCTCTCTGGAAACACGCCCAAAGCCTCTGAATATGATGCGTCATCTATTCAGGTGCTGGAGGATATGGAACATGTGCGCCTGCGACCCGGCATGTATATCGGCGGTAAGGATGATCGCGCACTGCACCATATGGTGGCCGAGATCATCGACAACTCAATGGACGAGGCCGTCGCGGGGCATGCCACGTGGATCGAGCTTGAGCTGCACGACAACGGCCATGTCACCGTGCGCGACAACGGGCGCGGTATCCCGATTGATCCGCACCCCAAGGACCCGACCAAATCCGCGCTGGAGATTATTTTCTGTACGCTAAATGCGGGCGGCAAGTTTTCGGGTGACAACTATGAGACATCGGGTGGTCTGAACGGGGTTGGTTCCTCGGTTGTGAATGCGCTCAGCGATCATTTGCGGGTGGAAGTGGCGAAGAACCGTGAGCTCTATGCGATGGAGTTTTCGCGCGGGGTTCCGCAAGGCAAGCTGGAGAAGATTGGTGCCGCCCCCAACCGCCGCGGGACGGCAGTGACATTCCATCCTGACCCAGAGATTTTCGGCAACTTGCAGCTGCGGCCCTCGCGTCTGTTTTCGATGGCGCGGTCCAAGGCATTTTTGTTTTCTGGTGTCGAGATACGTTGGAAATCCGCGCTGCCCGATGGCGACATGGCGCAGGAGGCTACGTTCCACTTCCCCAATGGTTTGGCGGATTACCTCAACGAGGTGATGGCGAAATCCTCCACCTATGCGGAAATCCCGTTCTGCGGGTCGGTAGATTTCAAGGAGAAATTCGGCCAGCCCGGCAAGGTGGAATGGGCGATCAACTGGACACCGTCGCGCGACGGGTTCATACAGTCCTATTGTAACACCGTGCCCACGCCCGAGGGCGGGACGCATGAAGCGGGTTTCTGGGCGGCAATCCTTAAAGGGATCAAGGGGTACGGCGAGCTGATCTCGAACAAAAAGGCCAGCACCATTACACGGGAGGATTTGATCACGGGCGGTTGTGCGCTGGTGTCGATCTTTATCCGTGAGCCTGAATTTGTGGGCCAGACCAAGGACCGATTGGCGACTGTGGACGCGCAGCGCATGGTGGAGAACGCCGTGCGCGACCACTTTGACAACTGGCTGGCGGCGGATACGAAATCTGCGGGCGCTATCCTTGATTTTCTGGTGCTGCGGGCCGAGGAGCGGCTCAAGCGGCGGCAGGAGAAGGAGACGGCGCGGAAATCTGCGACCAAGAAGCTGCGCCTGCCCGGCAAGCTGACCGATTGTACGTCCAAGACACGTGAAGGCACGGAGCTGTTTATTGTGGAGGGCGATTCCGCTGGCGGCTCTGGCAAGGGGGCGCGTAATCGTGTCAATCAAGCGCTGCTGCCGCTCAAGGGTAAGATCTTGAACGTGCTGGGGGCTGCGTCGTCCAAGCTGCACACCAACTCCGAGATCAACGACCTCTGCGAGGCTTTGGGCGTTGGGATGGGTACGAAATTCAACCTCGACGATCTACGCTATGACAAGATCATCATCATGACGGATGCGGATGTGGACGGGGCGCATATTGCGGCGCTGCTGATGACGTTTTTTTATACCCAGATGCGGCCGATGATCGACCACGGGCATCTGTATCTGGCCTGCCCGCCTTTGTACCGTCTGACCCAAGGAGCGCGGCGCGTCTATGTGGCCGATGATGCGGAGAAAGATGCGCTGATGGAAAAGGGCCTTGGCGGGAAGGGCAAGATCGACGTCCAACGCTTTAAGGGTCTGGGCGAGATGGACGCGAAGGACCTCAAAGAGACCACAATGGACCCCGCGACGCGCAAGTTGATCAAGGTGAACGTGCAGGAGGATACGCCGGGTGAGACGTCAGATTTGGTCGAGCGGTTGATGGGGAAGAAGCCAGAACTGCGGTTCCAGTATATTCAGGAGAACGCGCGGTTTGTGGAGGAGTTGGATGTTTGAGGGGCTGCTTGCCTCTACGGATATCCGCGCCGCGTTATTCGGTGCATCATTCGGTACTTTGGCAACAATTCTAGTGCAATACTTCACGCACCGCTATCGGCTTTTCATGTCGTTTAAGCGCTTCAAACATGATCTACGCAACTTAGATCGACATATCCATGCCTCGATCCGGAGCCTAGACGTGCCCGACGGCAGTCCAAAATACCTTATCGCGGCGCGGCTCAAGTACTGCAAATTTTTAGATGGGATGCGCTCAATCGAGCAATTGGAATGGCTGACCCAACGCCGCGACTCCGACCGCATCCTGCCTACACTTCTGGCCATCCGTAACAGCGATACCTTTATGGACGAGATTGCACACCGCATTGATACGATGAATGAGGTGCAAATCACGGAGGCCCTGCGCCAAGGCAAGATCAACATGACCTTTTTACACAAAGCTGTCGAAAAGCTTGGCTATGCAAACAGCATGGGTCCCAACATAGCCCACCAACTACCAACACGCGAGATATTAGACGAATTGGAGACAGAGCAACGGTCCCAGAGTGCATCAGACACGCTGTAGAGGTGATAGCTCTTGTTCTTAAACCTTTTCTCTCACAGCTCTGACATAAATTTCGACGCCAAGGATCAACAGGCCAAACACGATGAGCCATATGAAGGCTGGAAATGCCTTTGTGTTCTCAATGTCGCCTGGCGCGAAAAAGTGCGTGTAGCAAAGGACGAGATTGAAAAACCCATAAATCACGAGCTGTTTCGTAGTTTTTCTCGGCGCCCATTTTTTTGTCAGGTGTGTTCTTCCCTTGCATATTTGTCTCCAAAAAATGCAATATTTCTATACACTACTGTATCATCTGGTTGGCTGGCTCACCAGTCGCCCTGCTCCTGACGTGATGGTTCAAAGTACAATTACTTGATAAAGTGGGGACCCGATTACTAACTCACCCATTAGCCGAAAATCCTCCCCTACTCCTGAATATGCTTCAGATACGCCACCAAATCCGCAATCGGCTTGCTTGTCATGATCGGCTGGCCGAACTCGGATTTGATCACCGCGTCTTTTTCTTCAAAGAACGGGCCGTAGATGGGCATGGGGGAGCCGTGGGAGACGAGCGGGTCGCTGCCGTCGATGCGCATGACCACGCGGACTGTGGGAAAGCCGTCGTTGCGTTTGGACAGTTCCCGCAATGAGGGCGGTTGCAGAACGAGCGCGGGGGCGAGAGGGCCGTTGCCGTGCGCATCGTCGCCGTGGCAGACCGCGCAGTGTTGGTCAAAGAGGTTTGTGCCGAGTTCAACGTCTTGTGCCATGCCCCCTGCGGGGGAGAGGACGAGCGCTGTGAGCGTTGCGAGTACCAGTTTCATGGGGCTTTCCTTTTGTTTTTCACCCAGCATAGCTAGGCACTGTGACCACAATCTGATCTGGATCAATTCGGATGGCGTGGCGGCAATTTTGCGCTTGTGTCCAAGGGGCCTGCCCGCATTAATACGGCCATGCGCTATGCTCTGTTTCTCCTGTTATTTCTTGCCGCCTGTACGGGCCGACCGCTGACGGAGACGGAGCGGGCGTTTGCGGCTGGCATCCATGGCCCCATGCTGGACGTGAGCCGCGTGCGACTGCATGACGGCGCGCCCACGCGGGCGGTGACGTTTCGGCGCAAGCCGCGGCCTCGGACGACGTGTCGTGAGTTGATCTTTCCGCCGAACACAGAAGAGAAGATCGTGACCAGTAAGCCTGCGGCAGTGGCGCTGTATAACCGTGTGCTGTTTGACAAGGACTGGTTTCTTGACGACTACCTGCCCGATTATCCCGACCGCATCGGGCTGGTCGCGGCGATGTTGCTGGCGCATGAGTTGACCCATGTCTGGCAGTGGCAAAACCGCAAGCTGACGGGGTATTCACCGCTCAAGGCCGCGCGGGAGCATCAGGTGAGCGATGATCCGTATTTATTTGATCTGGCGGACCGCAAATTTCTGGATTTCGGATATGAGCAGCAAGGCTCGATCATGGAGGAGATGGTGTGTTGCCGTGCGCTGCAACCGCAAGGGGCGCGGACCCAGCGGCTGCATGCGCTGGTGTCTCAGGTGATGCCCGTGGCGCCGTTACCACAGAGCCCTGCGTATGATGTGGGGCTGCCTTGGGACGGGGTTGATCTCAAGCGGATTTGCCAATGAGGACGTGCTATGTCTATGTGCGCAAGTCCTGACGGGTTGAGGCTTAGCGTGACGGTTAATGGAATAGTTTGCAGCTGAATTCTGGTTTGTTTGGTCCGCAAATTCTCACGAAGCTTCGTCTCGGCAGAGGGGATTCGATAAGGGTAGTCAAAGTATGGTTAACTGCGGCACAAGCACAAGCAGAAGCGCAAAAGCCCGTCTGGGAC
>CAWVWS010000092.1:0-12402 GCA_963933905.1 uncultured Sulfitobacter sp. | reverse complement strand
TCGGCTCAGCGCGGTCACAAGCGACATGCTTTGAAACAAGCGAGGAAGTTCCACATTTCATCGAAACGATGCTGCCCCGCGCCGAGGATATGCGCATGTTCTGCATGGTCATTCACCGCCGCATCGAGGAACTCATCGCCACTGCTCCCGCCTCAAGCCAGCAGCCAGAACGCCGCGCACTCATTCCAAATGCGCTCCCCGAACCCTTTGACGTGCTCGCCCCGCGCGAAACCGAAGTGCTCTTGCACCTCGCCCAAGGGCGCACACGCAAAGCGACCGCACACCACTGTGGCCTCTCCGTTCACACAGTCTCGGACTATGCAAAAATTGGCTATAAAAAGCTCGGCGTGCGCAACAGGGCCGAAGTTGCCGCACTCCTCTATGGCAGGTCGCGCGTCAAAGGGGCTGGACCTTGAGGCACACCCCCCCTACCTGTAGGGTACGAGCGGAGATACAAACATGAGCAAACAACCCCTTACCCTCTATCTCGCCGCTCCGCGCGGCTTTTGCGCTGGCGTCGACCGCGCGATCAAGATTGTCGAAATGGCAATCGAGAAATGGGGCGCTCCCGTCTATGTCCGCCACGAGATCGTGCACAATAAATTCGTCGTTGACGGCCTGCGCGACCTTGGTGCGGTGTTCGTTGAGGAACTCTCCGAATGCCCCGATGACCGCCCCGTGATCTTTTCCGCCCACGGCGTGCCAAAATCCGTGCCAAACGCGGCCCAAGCCCGTAACATGGTCTATGTCGATGCCACCTGCCCACTGGTGAGCAAAGTCCACATCGAGGCCCAGCGCCACGCCGATGCAGGTCTGCAAATGATCATGATCGGCCATGAGGGCCACCCCGAAACTGTCGGCACCATGGGCCAGTTGCCCGAGGGCGAAGTCATCCTCGTCGAAGTCCCCGAAGACGTGGCAACCGTGCAGGTCCGCGACGAGAGCAAGCTGGCCTACGTCACCCAAACCACGCTGAGCATCGACGACACCGCAGACATTGTGGCCGCCCTGAAAAAACGCTTTCCCCAGATCGTGGGCCCACACAAAGAAGACATTTGCTATGCCACCACCAACCGTCAGGAAGCGGTAAAAGCCATGGCCCCCAAATGCGATGCCATGCTTGTGGTCGGCGCACCCAACTCCTCCAACTCCAAACGCTTGGTCGAAGTAGGCTCCCGCGCAGGCTGCTCTTACGCCCAACTCGTCCAACGCGCAGACGACATCGACTGGCGCGCACTGGATGGCATCACCAGCATCGGCATCACCGCAGGCGCCTCCGCCCCCGAAGTCCTCATCAACGAAGTCATCGACGCCTTCAAATCGCGGTATAATGTGACGGAAGAATTGGTCGAGACCGCCGTCGAGAACGTCGAGTTCAAAGTGCCCCGCGTCCTGCGCGAACCGGCTTGAAAGTCTAGACCCTCGATAATGATCGGATAGCAACAAAGAGCCGCTTCGCGCCCGAAGCACTGGCATTTTGCAAAGCGGCCAGTGACCGCTTTGCTTTCTTTTCGAATGCTGAATGCATCCAGCAATTCATATGCACCCGCTGCTCTAACACCGCTTGAATTGCGGTCCTTTGGTCAGGCTGATGCGTGAATTATTGCTTATGCCAAACAGGTTAGTCGACGTGCGTGACCATAGTCTTAAGGGGCTTGCGCACTTTGCCCATCGGCAACAACCAGTCTCCAGTCGGGTCACGGTACCCCAAAGGCAACAGCACTACTGACCGAAGGCCGCGCGCTTTCAATCCAAGAATTTCATCAACTTTACTTGGGTCGAACCCTTCCATCGGCGTACTGTCGACTTCTTGCTCTGCCGCCGCCACCAGCGCAATTCCCAAAGCAATATAGGCTTGGCGGGCAGCATGCGCATAGTTCACGGCAGCATCGCGCGGCACATAGTTGTTTTTCAGATTGTCATAATAGGCATGCAACATGGGCAAGTCACCGCGCGCCTCGATATTGATATCGACCACCTCGTCGATACGCTCGGCTGTGTAGTTATCCCACGCAGCAAAAACCAACAGATGGGAACCATCCGTGATCTGGGCCTGACCACCAGCCGCTTCTTGAATAGCTGCCAGCTTCTCGGGATTTGTCACAACAAGCAGTTCAAAAGGCTGTGTACCGCTTGACGTCGGTGCCATGCGAATTGCTTCGATAATGACGTCGAGCTTGTCTTGCGGGACAGTTTTAGTCGCGTCCATTTTCTTGGTCGCATAGCGCCAGTTCAGCTGTTCGATAAGGGTGCTGTCAGTCATATCGTTGATCCTATTGTAGGCACTGGTGTATTTCGGTATATATTAGTAACCAGAGATATATTCAGAACCAATGCGCTCCACAAGAAGGCACATTGACGACACTTGGTCACACAAAGGGAACCGCCATGCTAGATTCAGTTCAATGCCCCGATTGCAAACGCATCAACGAGGTCCTGTCGCGCGTCGGGGATCGCTGGAGTGTTCTTGTGATTATCTCACTGGCCCAATACGAAACCCTGCGCTTCAATGAACTGAAGCGTAATTTGTGCATTTCCCAACGCATGTTGAGCCTGACGTTGAAAGAGCTTGAGCGAGACGGTTTGGTCAACCGGACTTACCATCCCACAATCCCGCCAAAGGTGGAATACAACCTGACACCGATGGGCCAATCCTTCCGTGAACCTGTCAATGCTTTGGGGCACTGGGCCTTGGGCAACCTTGCCAAAATCGACGCCGCACGCGAATCCTACGATGCGGCAGCAAAAGAATAACGGGGGAGTCCTAAACGCTGGCAATAATCAAAAAAACGGTCATTCGCGTGTGTACTGCGCCTTCACACTTTCGCGCACATGCCTGTCATTGCCAGATGCTGTTCTTGGCTCTCGCCACCCATTCGCCCTTCACAACCCACACCTCCGCAGCGTAGCCTCACCTAACCCCCAAACACCAAAGGCCGCGCCCCATGATCACCCTCCAATTCCTCCTCACCGCTTTGGTCGTCGTCATCATCCCCGGCACAGGCGTCGTCTACACCCTTGCGCTGGGTCTGGGCCAAGGACGCCGCGCCGCTCTATGGGCTGCCCTCGGATGCACTTTCGGCATCGTCCCCCACCTCGCCGCTGCAACGCTGGGACTGGCCGCAGTTCTGCACACCTCGGCACTCCTCTTCACAGCCGTAAAATGGGCAGGAGTCGCCTACCTGCTTTACCTCGCATATCAAGCACTCAAAGAGGGCGGCGCGCTCAATGTCCAAGCTTCCGAGACAAAGCAAAGCGGCTGGCGCATCGCACGGCGTGGCGCACTCATCAACATCCTCAACCCAAAACTCTCGATCTTCTTCCTCGCCCTTCTGCCACCTTTCCTTTCAGGCACCCCCGCCACAGCCACAACTGAAATGGCGCTGCTGGGCGCAGTCTTTATGGCGCTCACCTTCGCTGTCTTCGTCCTCTACGGCATCTTTGCCGCCGCCGCGCGCACCCAACTCTTGGGCTCCCCCCGCGTCATGGCATGGCTCAGCCGCTCCTTCGCTGCCATCTTTGCCGCCCTCGCAGCCCGCCTCGCGTTCGAGCGCGCTTGATGTTCGGCATCCCCCGCGCGCCGCTCTTTCTTGGCCTCTCTGGCCTGCTGCCTTTTGCCTTCGGGGCGCTAATCGCTACGTTTCCAGAGGCAGACCCCGCAAAAGCAGGCACCCCCGCCCTCGTTTCCCAAGACGGGGCAAAACTGCTTATGCTCTACGGCACCATCATTCTGTCGTTCATGTCTGGCGTGCTCTGGGGCTTTGCAACCAAAGCGCATGAGGGCAAGGCAACCCATTTCTACGCCCTGTCAGTTCTTCCCGCGCTTTGGACTCTTTTCATGCGCGGTGGCACCTACGCAGACGGCCTGACTTTCCTCATTGTCGGTTTTTGCGGCCTGCTTCTTCTAGATTACGTCTTCCACCGCGAAGGTCTCACTCCACCATGGTGGATGCGCCTGCGCATCTTGCTTACGTCAATCGTCGTCATCTGCCTCAGCATCGGAGTATTCGCTTGAGCGATCCGGAAACACTCAAGGTCTATGCGGTCCAATCCGCAAAATACGCCGCCCTTACCGATGATGATCTGAGCGCCGATCCCCTTCTCACTGCCTTCATCACGGCCCTGCCACGCGGCGGCAGCGCCCTAGACCTCGGCTGCGGCCCCGGCACGGCAGCAGGCGTCATGGCAAACGCAGGCCTACATGTCCACGCAACCGACGCTGTCCCCGAAATGATTGCCCTCGTCCCTCAAAACCCCCAAATCCACGCCGAAGTCAAAACCTTCAGCCAGATCGACGGCACCAACCTCTATGACGGCATCTGGGCCAACTTCAGCCTGTTGCATGCAGAGCGTGCCACTCTGCCCACGATCCTAAATTCGCTGCACATTGCCCTCAAACCAAATGGTTATTTCCACATCGCAATGAAGCTGGGCACTAACACCGCGCGCGATAGCATCGGGCGCCAATACACCTATGTCACCGAAGACGAATTGCGCGACCTTCTGACCACCGCAGGCTTCACCATCACAAAAAAGCATACTGGCAGCGGTAAAGGGCTGGACGGCACCTATGCCGATTGGATAGCACTCGCCGCATATGGCTAAACTTTACGCATACACAGACGGCGCCTGTTCAGGCAATCCCGGCCCCGGCGGCTGGGGTGCTTTGATGCAGGCCATGGACGGCGACAAGGTGGTGAAAGAGCGGGAGTTGAAAGGCGGCGAAGCCAACACGACCAACAACCGCATGGAACTCCTCGCCGCGATCCACGCCTTGGAGGCGCTGGAGCGTGACACGGAAATCACCGTGGTCACCGACAGCAACTACGTCAAAAACGGTATCACAGGCTGGATCTTTGGCTGGAAGAAAAACGGCTGGAAGAACGCTGCGAAAAAACCTGTCAAAAACGTAGAACTCTGGCAACGCCTCGACGCTGCCAACGCCCGCCACCGCGTCACATGGGAATGGGTAAAGGGCCACGCAGGCCACCCCGAAAACGAGCGTGCAGACGCGCTTGCCCGCGCGGGCATGGCCCCCTTCAAACCCAAATGAAGATCATCGTTTGCCCTGTGGCCCTGCACCCTGACGGTGCCACGCGCCGCATCGCGATCAGCCAGCACCCCACCGAAGGGCTGCAATTGCTGAAGGCAAATGCACCAACACGCCAAGATGCAGCAGGCTGCGCCGCCCGCGCCCTTTATGCCATGAGCGCGCTGGAAACCCGCGCCGCTCTACCCATCGGCACCTCACCAGACATAGAGACAAGCGCTGAATGGCACTTTGCCCTCTGCCGCATCGTCCCACCCGTGCGCGAACAGTGGAAACACCTGCACGCAGAGGCTGGTATCCTTTTGCACTTTTCTTGGATGCCTCTCGACGCGGAAATTGAGGGGCTCACCCCGCAAGACCTGCGCGCCCTCGACTGGATCAGGGCAACCCTATGAGCCTGATTACTTTCCTCGACTACGCCTCTGTCATTGTCTTTGCGATCACAGGCGCACTGGTGGCCAGCCGCGCCCAGCTTGATCTGGTGGGATTTGCCTTCATCGCATGCCTCACCGCAGTGGGCGGCGGCACAATCCGCGACCTGCTGCTGGATCGCAATCCGATCTTCTGGATAGCTGAGCCCACTTATCTTGCCGCCGCCGCCACAGCAGCCCTAGTGATCTTCTTCACTGCCCACCTGCTCGAATCCCGCCTGCGCGCGATCATCTGGCTCGACAGCCTCGCTCTGGCCGTGGCCGTCGCCGCGGGTGCCGCCGTCGCCATAAGCCTCGACCAAGGCCCCGCCATCACCATCCTCATGAGCATCGTCACAGGATGCATGGGCGGCCTGATGCGCGACGTCGTCGTGGGTGATGTTCCTGTTGTCCTGAAACAAGGCGAACTCTACGTCACTGCCGCCTTCGCGGGAGCCACCACCACTGTATTACTCAACGCATATCTGCCCGAGATCCCCCACAGCCTCATTATTGGCGCAGCGGTCACATGGGTGCTACGCGCAGGCTCTATCTACTTCGGCTGGCACCTGCCCGTGTACAAAAGCGCACCACCAAAAGAATAACCACCTTCATTTGGCAAATAAACTTTGGGGGAATTGGCCAAAGGCCAATGGGGGCTGGCCCCCTACGTCACTTCCGCCAGTGAAACGGCACAATAATAAGCGCCCCGATTGACGAAACAATCGCGTTCAACCCAGGCGATGAAAATCCGAACCCAAACATCAGCCGCACGAAGTAAAACACAAACGCGCCACCAATACAGATGATGATCGACTGCAAAATCCCGTTGTGCGTAAATTCGGTCTTCTCGGCGAGGTAGCCGACGATCCCCGCAATCACAACTGTACCGATCATCGTAGGAAACATGGGGCTATCCTTCGCTCAAATCCGCGCCAACAGCAATCTGCATGCCGCCCTGAAACACATCCGCATCCTGCGCTCCCTTGCCCGCCTTTTGCAAGCGGGTCAGCGCCACAGCACCCTCGCCACAAGCTACATGCAGCGCCTCATCAATCACCTTACCCGCAGGACCAGTGCCCTCGACCAGACGCGATCCAAGCACCTTGACCCGCACCCCATCCATCTCGAACCACGCGCCCGGAAAGGACGACAAGCCACGGATCAGCCGATCAACCTCAACCGCAGGCCGCGCCCAATCAATCCGCGCTTCCGCCTTGTCGATCTTCTCGGCATAGATCACGCCATCCTCGAGCTGACCTTCCGCCACCAAATCATCCAAACGCGCCAGCGCCTCAACGATCAGCCCCGCCCCCATCACCGCCAGACGGTCATGCAACTGCGCTGTCGTCTCCTCAACCCCGATGTCCAAAGCATCGCGCAACAGCACAGGACCAGTATCCAGCCCCGCCTCCATCTGCATAATGCAAACGCCCGTCTGCGCATCCCCTGCCATAATCGCACGGTGAATGGGTGCCGCGCCGCGCCAACGCGGCAACAGGCTCGCGTGAATGTTCAAACACCCGCGGTTGGGTGCATCCAAGATCACCTGCGGCAGGATCAGCCCATAAGCCACCACAACAGCCACATCCGCCTCTAACGCGGCAAACTCCGCCTGCGCCTCCGCAGCCTTCAACGAGACAGGCGTGCGCACGTCCAGCCCCAAGGCATGCGCCCGCGCATGCACAGGGCTGGGGCGATCTTTCTTCCCCCGTCCTGCAGGGCGTGGAGGCTGGGAATAGACGGCAGCAATCTCGTGCCCCGCCTCAACCAACGCATTTAAAACCGAAACCGAAAACTCAGGCGTGCCTATGAAAACAATGCGCATCAGGCTACCCGTTCATCTTGCGCGCGCGGCGGATCAACATGTCACGCTTCATCTTGCTCAGACGGTCAAAATACATCTTACCGTCCAGATGGTCGATCTGGTGCTGCACGCTTGTGGCATCAAGGCCGACAAAATCACGCTCCACCACTGCACCCGCCTCGTCCATATACCGCACCTTCACCCCGCGCGGTCGCGAGACTTTGGCAGACACACCCGACAAACAGGGTGAAGCCTCTTCATGCACATTCAGTATCGCCGAGGCATCAATCACCACAGGGTTCGCCAGACGGATCCGCTTGTTGCGCGCCTCCGAGGTATCCACCACAGCCAGCCGCTGCATCACACCGATCTGCGGCGCCCCAAGGCCGACACCGGGCATGGCGTCCATAGTCTCGATCATATCATCCCAGATGCGGCGCACTTCATCGGTCACTTCCGTGACCTCTTCGCATTTGGTTCGTAACCGCTTGTCAGGCCATGTAAGAATTGTCCGTACCGTCATGCCGCATACTCCGCCTCCACCGTGGCCCGCGTTTCCGCGTCCAGATGGTCAAATGTTATAATGCCGTCGAGGTGGTCAATCTCGTGCTGCACACAGGCCGCAGCAAAACCTGTAAAGCTCTGCACATAACGCCCGCCATTCAGCCCTGTCCAAAGCATCTGCACCTGCGCAGGGCGCGAAATCTCCGCGCTCACACCGGGAATACTCAGACAGCCCTCGGAATTGCTCGCCCGTTCTTCGCTGATCTCCATCAACATCGGATTGATGCACACCAACGGATCGGGCTTGCCCTCTTTCCATCCCGCATCCATCACAAACACGCGCACCATGGCACCAACCTGCGGCCCCGCCAAGCCACGACCAGGGGCGGCATACATCGTTTCCAACATATCCGCCGCCAGCGTCTCAATCTCTGGGGTAATCGCTTCAACAGGCACGCACGTCTCCGTCAGACGGCTATCAGGCCACTGCACAATAGGCAGCACACTCATCCGCGCGCCAACTCGCGCTTAAACTTGACCATCTTGCGCGTCATCATCTGACGGCGCAGCGGCTTGAGATGGTCGATGAACAGCTTGCCCTCAAGGTGGTCAATCTCGTGCTGCACACACGTCGCCCACAATCCGTTCATCCCCTCGCGCTGCTCGTTCCCGTCGCGGTCAATCCACGTGACTTCAACTTCGGCAGGCCGCGTCACATCGGCAAACTGCTCTGGCAGGCTCAAACAGCCTTCTTCATACGTGTTCAATTCCTCGGAACTCCCCACAATCTGCGGGTTGAACATGATGAGCGGGCGCGGCTTCTCACCCTCCTCCTTCACACAATCCAGCACAACCAGACGGGTCAGCACACCAACCTGCGGCGCCGCCAACCCCACACCGGGGGCGTCATACATCGTCGCCAACATATCATCAGCCAGCGTACGCAGATCATCCGTCAGATCATCAACAGCGGCACAATGCTTTTTAAGGCGCGGATCGGGGTGATATATAATAGGGCGTTTCATGCCAATTCATGTAGGGCATGCCCCCGCATCCCGCAAGCAGGGCTTGCACATAAGTCTGGCACAGCTAGGGTTTGGCGCAAATCCATAGGAGAAATCACATGAGCTTTGACACCCCGATTGAACGCCGCGGCACGCACTGTGTAAAATGGGACGGCATGGAGAGCATTTACGGCGTCCCTGCCCATACAGGCATCTCCATGTGGGTCGCAGATATGGACTTTGCCACCGCTCCTGTGGTGCAGGACGCCGTGCAGAATATGGTCAATCACGGCGTCTATGGCTACTTCGGAGACGACAGCAAATACCGCGCCGCAATCCAGTGGTGGATGAAAGAACGCCACGCCTGGGACCTTGATCCTGCCCATATCTTCACCACCCATGGCCTCGTAAACGGCACCGCCATGTGCGTCGATGCCTTCACCGAAAAAGGCGAGGGCGTGGTCCTTTTCACCCCCGTCTATCACGCCTTTGCAAAGGTGATTAACGCCGCAGGCCGCAAAGTCGTCGAATGCCAAATGGTGCAGGAGAACGGCCGCTACCGCATGGATTTTGACGCCTACGACGCGCAGATGACAGGCAACGAGAAGATGCTCATGCTCTGCTCGCCGCACAATCCAGGCGGCACGGTCTGGACCCGAGCCGAGCTTGAGCAGGTAGCAGACTTCGCCAAGCGTCACGATCTGGTCCTCGTCTCCGACGAAATTCACCACGATCTGGTCATGCCAAACCAAAAACACACCGCAATGGCCCTCATCGACGGGATCGAAGATCGACTTGTGATGATGACCGCCACCACCAAGACCTTCAACATCGCAGGCAGCCACTCTGGCAACGTCATCATCGCCGATCCGATCCTGCGTGAGAAATTTGGCGCGCGCATGGCAGCCCTCGGCATGTCCCCCAACAGCTTTGGCCTCTTCATGGCGACTGCCGCCTACTCCCCCGAAGGGGCCGCATGGGTCGATGATCTGATCGCCTACCTCGACGGCAACCGCAAACTCTTTGACGAGGCCATCAACGCAATCCCCGGCCTCAAATCAATGCCGCTGGAGGCCACATACCTCGCGTGGGTCGATTTTGAAGGCACAGGCATGAGCCGCGAAGAGTTCACCAAACGGGTCGAGCAAGACGCCAGCATTGCCGCCAACCACGGCCCCACTTTCGGCACAGGCGGCGAAAGCTTTTTGCGCTTCAACATCGCCACCCCCCGTGCGCGTGTTGTTGAAGCCTGCGAACGCCTCGCGAGAGCCTTCAAAGACTTGCAATAACCGCACCTTCAGAAACAACAAAAGGGCGCTCCGATAAGGGCGCCCTTTTGCTATCAAAGCCTCTAAATACTCGGTCGGTCAAGCGCGCCGCGTATCCGCCGCAATGTCAGGCACCCCACCATAATCCACACCGCTGCTCCGCTTGACCGTAAATACAATCTCGCCATTCGCCACATCCTTGCCCGTGATCAGACACTGGTGCAAATGCTCCACCCCATCATAGAGGTCCACAACACCGGTCAACTCAGGCACCTCACCCGCGCGCACGGCAAAGCCATTAGCCCAGCGCCTTAGCACAGGATAATATACACCACCCGCCGCCACACAAAGCTGTGCTGCACGCACAGGACGGCTCATCCGCGGGCGCGTCAAACCAGGCTCAAACCCTTTGGGTAGAAATACATCCATGATTCTTTTTCTGCTGTATAAAACTAAAATTATTCTGAAAGTTTCGCAAAGCAACCTATTATTGAAATTTAATTACTAACTGTGTGTTTTTGCACCATTGCTGCGCGCCGACCTCCCTTAGATTCCTAAATCCTAAAGGTTACATTCCCATGAAAGCAGAAAAGGAAACGGACATGGGATTGCTCATCGACGGCCAATGGCACGACAAATGGTATGACACCAAAGACAGCGGCGGCGCGTTCAAGCGACAAGAGGCAAACTTTCGCAATTGGATCACAGCAGATGGCAGCCCAGGCCCCAGCGGCACAGACGGCTTCAAAGCCGAACCAGACCGCTACCACCTCTACGTCAGCCATGCCTGCCCATGGGCCCACCGCGCCCTGATCTTCCGCACACTTAAAGGGCTCGATGATCTAATCAGCGTCTCGGTTGTGCACCCCGACATGCTCGGTGACGGCTGGACCTTTGCCACAGATTTCGATGGAGCCACTGGCGACACCCTGTTCAACCTGCCCTACGCCCGCGACATCTACACCCGCGCTGTGCCCAATTTCACAGGCCGTGTGACTGTTCCCATCCTCTGGGACAAAGCGCAAAAAACCATCGTCTCCAACGAGTCCTCCGAGATCATCCGCATGCTCAACAGCGCCTTTGACGCGATCACAGGAAACACCGACAACTACTGGCCCGCTGACCTGCACCCACAGATCGACACCGTAAACGCCCGTATCTACGACACGCTCAACAACGGCGTCTACAAATCAGGCTTCGCCACAACCCAAGAGGCCTATGACGCCGCCGTCCATCCACTCTTTGACACGCTGGACTGGCTTGAGGGGATTCTTACAGAAAATCGCTACCTGACAGGCGAGCGTGTGACCGAAGCCGATTGGCGCCTCTTCACCACGCTGGTCCGCTTCGATCTGGTCTACCACCAGCACTTCAAATGCAACCGTGCGCGGATCGTGGATTATCCGAATCTCTGGGCCTACACCCGCGCGCTATATCAATGGGAAGGCGTGGCGCAGACGGTCAACTTCGACCACATCATCCGCCACTATCACTACAGCCACGACACGATTAACCCCCACCGGATCATCCCGATCAATCCCGTCATCGACTGGCACGCACCGCACAAACGGGGCTAGCTCGCCTGCAACTCCGCCCCGTAATGCGCTACCATGGCCGCAAGGTCCTCTGGTGGCGTACTGCTTTGCACAAAGGCCCGCGCATTCGCCGAATGGGCAAAAATCGAGCCGTCCGAGAAAAAGCTGGTGTTGGTCACAAAAATCACCCGCGCATCAGGCTGGCGGTAATTGGCGTAATCCGAAATCGCCAAAGCACAGCCTTCTTCGATCACCAGATCCAGAATAATGATATCTGTGTCTTTCTCCGACAGATGCGCAATGGCCATATCCTGCCCCGTAACGCTGGTCACTTGCATGCCCTGCCGCACCAGATGACGATACCAGACTGTTGCCAGCTCCGGCACACTCTCGACAATCAGAACGCGTGTTGTTTGTGGTCGGGTGGTGGTCATACCAATGCCTTCCATGGCGCTAAAATGGAGAATGCGAATAAAATTAGAAGAACAGAATCAAAGGTACTAGCGAAAGCATAACCTTCCCTTGAATGTTATGCCAAACTCCGCTTTGTCGAACGGGGAAAACTGGCTGATTTTGGCCTGCCATTTTAACAATGAGTCAAATCTTTGGGAAACAACCTGCGCGATCACGGCGGCGGCATCGACGCAGCGGCTGCAAAATTTGGTGGCAATCGCAGCCAATGGATTGATTTATCTACAGGAATCAATCCCGTCGCCTACCCCTTGGGCGAACTGAGCGATGATGCGTGGACAGCCCTGCCAGATCACACCGCAACGGCTGCGCTGCTTGAGGCTGCACACCAGTTTTGGCAGGTTCCAAAGGGG
>CAWVWS010000091.1:0-12459 GCA_963933905.1 uncultured Sulfitobacter sp. | reverse complement strand
TCCCATGACGAACTTGTCCCATAATGTTTCCTTCCATTCCTGAGAAAGGATCGCAACATCAAACCATGGGATCAAACACCTAATGGCCGCCAAGGGTGCGCGCGGAAACATCTCCAACATCTGCGCCATGAGTGCGGTATCGCCGCGCTGCTCAAGATAACGGATGAGCGCGGGCAAGCCGTAGCTTTCACGGCCCTCGAAATCGAACTGCTCGTCCATATCCACATAGAGACACCAGCGCTCTTTGCCATATTGCGCTGCTGGATAGCCGCGCATCAGGTCCTCATACTGCGCAAGCGGCAGGGTGACGCGGTCAATGACACAGCCCTCCTGCTGTTTGATCCGCGCAATCGTAGCGTCGGTAGAGCCATTGTCGATAAAGGCAAAATACCGGATGCCCAGCCCACGGTAATAGTCCAAAAACGCATCCAGATAATAGGCCCCGTCGCGCACCAGCACGATAGCCAGCACCTCGCCCTACGGCACAACAAACCCTGCACCATGCACATGCTCGACCGCTGAGGCAAAGCGGCGACGGCGCGCAGTCTCACGCAGACGGTTACGGATACGGGTGATGATCGAGCGGCGTTTTGTCATGCCCAACCCCATACGCCAGCCACGGCCAACGGTCCACTACTCGGCGCGGGCAACATGCTCTTTCCAGCGCAGGTATGCATTTGCGCCCCATGTGGCTAAGGGTTGAGGGGGCAGCTTGCGCGGTGCCGCCTCCTTGGCAAAAAAATCTGTCACTGCACTGCGCTGTCCCATTGCCACCTCTGCCGCCGCAATTCCTGTAAGGGTGCCGCGTGCGGTGCCCAAACCGTTCTGAACCGCAGCGGCATAGATGCCTTGCTCGATCTCGCCGGTCACGGCAACACCATTGAGGCTCAGACACAGATGCCCCGCCCATTCATACTGCATCTTCACGGCCCCAAGCTGCGGAAAACGGTCCCTGAATTTAGCCGCCTGTTTGGCGCTTGCACGGGTGATGTCGCTGGCCTCCGCTTCCATGTCGGGGCGCACATTAGCGCAGGTCCGCGTGATGATCCGGTTGCCGCCTTGCGCCGTATCTATCCGTCGCACCGTTGTGCCCATCGGGTCCGCAGGGGTAATGCCCCACCGCGCGGCGCCGCCCAAACTGCGCAGCTGCGCTGCATCCAATTCGGGCGTCATGGACGCATAAAGAAACAACTGCACCAGACGTCCCTTGGCGATGCCAAAACTCTCCAGATGCCCGTTGGTGGCGAGGATGATTTTCGACGCATCCACATGACCCTGCGCTGTGCGTACCCGCCATGCGCTGCCCTGCCGCTCGAATTCCAGTACTGCACTGCGCGCGTATACCGATACACCCATCCGCGCCAATCCCGCGGCCATACAACGGATATACCCTGCAGGCTGAAGCATGAGCGTGCCTGCCGTATAGAGCCCCGACAAGTAGTAAGAACTGCCCGTCAACTCAGCCATCGCCTGCGCGTCCAGTTGTTCGGATGCTTCCCCAAAGGTTGCCAAATGTGCGCCATAACTGCGGTTATGCGTATCCCCTTTGGGCGTTGCCGCGCCGTTCACTTTGCCCGCGGGGTCCACAAAGGCGGGGTTAATCTCGTACTCCGCCGCGGCCTCTTGCGCAAAATCAATCGCCGTGCGGTTCAGCCCAATCAACGCGGCCTCGTCGCCCCCACCTGCATAATTCTCGGAAGCCAGATCATGGGGAAGATCAATCATAAATCCCGAATTGCGCCCCGCCGACCCTTCGGCAATATCCAAAGCTTCAAGCACCGTCACCCGCAGCTGCGGATCGAGTTGCAACAACTTGCGCGCGGCTGACAGCCCTGCAAAACCTGCACCAATCACAACAACATCCGCCGATTGCGCGCCCTCCAGTGCAGGATATGACCCTCCCTGCCCCAAAATCTCGGCCCACGCTGCAGGAGAGCCAAAGCGCGGCGTGCACGCGGCAGCGTAGCTCATAGTTTCAGCCGCACCATCAGCCCATCCAGACCATCGCGCAGGACATCAGGCGCACCCGCTTCCGCCATCTTTTGCTTGAGCGTTGCGTTCAATCCACCCTCGGTAGCAAGCCCGTTCAGAAGCTGTTCGAAATCAGCCCCCTGCGTGGACATCTGCCGCAAGAACCCCGCAAATACACCCGCAATATACGTCTCCGCGCCCTTCGCATCCCCCGTCTGCTCCCCCAACCACTGCGCGCCCGTTTGCATCAGGGTCAGCAGCGGCGCAGACAAGGCAGAAGCTGCAAAATGGGCGTTCAAACCCGCCTCGGTCGGGACTGCGATGATGGTATCACTCTCGCCAAACAACGCACGCAGCGCGTCACTGTCAGGATGACACGGCAGAACCGAGCGGCCCGTCGCAACCGAGCTCAGCGGAATGGTCAGTGCAATATCAGACGCTGGCGCACAAAGCACGGCCAGTTCCGCCAGCGGCACATCCACCATCACAGAAATTACCGCCTGATCCCCGCGCCACGGCAGCGCACCCAGCACCTCCCGTGCGACCCCTGCCATCAGGCAGAGGAACACTACGTCCGATCCCGCCACCACGTCCGCGTTGGACCTGATCTGAACATCGGTGAATTTGCCCGCCAATTCTTCCGCCATTGCCGCATTGCGCTCCGACACAATGAGATCATGTCCACGCCCCGACAGGCCCTCAACCATCGCTGCCGCAATCTCGCCCGTACCAATAAATCCGACGCGCATCAGGACGCCGCCTCGTCTTCGTCATCGCTCAGGTCCAGCCAGATCGTCTTGAGTTGCGTATACTGGTCATGCGCCTGCACCCCGTTGTCGCGCCCGCCAAACCCTGACTGCTTATAGCCGCCGAACGGCGTCGAGATATCCCCCTCACCATAGCTGTTTACCGTCACTGTCCCCGCCCGCAGCATCCGCGCCCCGCGCAAGGCTCGCTTGGCGTTAGCCGTAAACAGGCTGGCGCAGAGGCCATAGTCGCTGTCGTTGGCAACCGCGATCGCCTCGTCAAAGGACCCCACTGCGATCACACTCAGCACAGGTCCAAAAATCTCCTCCCGCGCCATGCGGTGATCGTTGGAGGTCAGTTCAACCATGGTCGCTTCGATGAATGCACCCTTGTCAGTACCGCCCCCAACACGCGCTTTAGGTGCATCGGCCAAATAGCTGGCAACCTTGTCAAAATGCGCCTTGCTCACCATCGCACCCAGCCGCGTTTCAGGGTCCAGCGGATCGCCCATCGGCCACTCGCGCATATGCGCTTCGATTTTGTCTAACAGCGCCACCTTTACGTCACGGTGCACAATAAGGCGCGAAATGGCCGAGCAATTCTCCCCCATGTTCCAAAGCGCCCCATTCGTGATATGCGCCGCCACGCGGTCGAGGTTTTCGGCATCCTCCATCACAACACAAGCGTTCTTGCCGCCCATCTCAAGCACAACTTCTTTGGCGTTGCTCTCCCCCGAATAGCCAAGGAAGCGTTTGCCCGTCACAGTCGAGCCTGTGAAACTGACCATATCCACATCCATATGACGGCCCAACGGCTCACCCACATCCGGTCCACTGCCGGGTATCACGTTGAGCACGCCGCGCGGCACGCCCGCCTCATGGGCAAGCTCGGCCACCCGCAATGCGGTCAGTGACGTCTCCTCCGCAGGCTTCACAATCACCGAACATCCCGCCGCCAAAGCAGGGCCAATTTTCCACGCCAGCATCAACAGCGGGAAATTCCACGGCAGAACCAACGCCACAACGCCAATCGGCTCGCGCACGACCATCGCAATGTGGTCATCAGATGCAGGAGCCACCTGATCGTACATCTTATCAATCGCTTCCGCGTGCCACTTGATGCAGTGGATCGTCTCCAGCAGGTCCACTGTCTCGCAGTCAAAGATGGTCTTGCCGCTGTCCAAACTCTCCATCACCGCCAATTCGCGGGCATTGCGGGTCAGCAGCTTGGCAAAGCGTATGAGCACATCCTTGCGCGCCGAGGGGTGCATCCGCGACCAGCGGCCATCCTCGAATGCTTCACGCGCTTTGCTCACCGCGAAATCCACATCCTGCGCACCGCAAGCGGCGATATCGGCCAAGGCCTCCCCCGTCGCTGGGTTAACGCTGGCGAATGTCTTGCCCGACGCCGCAGGACGATAGCCACCATCCACAAAGGCCTGCGTTGCGAACTCCATATCAGCGGCCAATGCGCCGTATTCTTCCCGTGTCAGCAGTCCCATCAATTCTTCTCCTTTACGATTGCCGCCACAGTGGCTTTCAACACGCGCACCACCTGCTCCAACTCGCGTTTATCATATTTGTTCAAAGGCTTGAGCGGTGGCATCATGCCGCCCGTGTCTATCCCCCCCATGGTCATGCCATGCTTGACGCAGGCCACAAACTTGCCGCCCTGCTCCAGCACCCGCATGAGCGGCATCATCGCCGACATAATGCGGCGGCCTTTGTCGAAATTGCCGTCGACAGCGCATGCTTGGTACAGTGCCACATGCTCCTCGGGCAAAAAATTACTGCCCGCACAAACCCAGCTTCGCGCGCCCCAAGCAAAGAATTCAAGCGCCTGATCATCCATGCCGCATGACATCTGGATATGCGGATAATCCCGGGCCAGCAGGTGCACACGATTAATATCGCCCGAACTTTCCTTGATCGCACAGATATTGCGCGAGCGGCCCACACGGTCCAGAAACTCTTCGCCCATGTTTACCCCCATACGGCCAGGGTAATTATAAAGCATCACAGGCAGGTTCGCCGCGCGGTCAATCGCCAGCGCATTCAGCGCATTCTCCCGCTCTGTCGGCACGGCATAAGGTGGCGTGCCCAGCAGGATCGCATCCGCCTTCATCTCCCGCGCCGCTGTGGCAAGGGCGATACTGTCAGGGGTGCGCATCGTCCCCGTCCCGACAATCAGCGGCAGACGCCCCTTCAACCGCTCTTTGGTAAACTGCGCCAGTTGCACGCGCTCCGCCACCGATTGCGCGTAATTCTCACCTGTCGAGCCGCCCGAGACTACTCCGTGCACCCCTGCCGCCACCAGATGATCGATCTGGGCAGCTAGTGCGTTCAGATTGAAACCACCATCGGGCAAAAGCGGCGTCACAAGCGGGGTATAAATCCCCTCGAAGTTGAAAATAGGTGTCATAAGCTCCTCACGGATGGGGCGATGTCGCCAAGGCGTTCGCGCAAAGAGGCGGGCATCACAAACTGCGCGATACGGTCGCTGGATAATGCCCAATGATCTTCGGCAAGCGCTGCGGCCCTATCTGGATCACGGGCCTCAATCGCGGCAATCATCGCTTCATGCTGATCGGCCGCGCTCGTCGCCTCGCCCGCGACCTCGACGTCATAAAAGGTCATGGAAATACGGGCGTGATCAATCAGCAGGCGATGAAAACTCGGCCGCAAATAGACGTTGTCGGCCATATCGCCGGTGATCGCATGAAACCGGTTGTTCGCCAGCGCTTTTGCCGCCACATTGCCGCTGCCCAGCGCATCCCGAAAAACAGTTTGGGCATCTTTGAGGTAGGCAATTTGGTCAGGCCGCGCATGTGTCGCGGCAAGACGCAAAACAGCAGCGTAGATCATTGGGGCTGCAAGAAAAAATCCGCGCAAAGTGGTGTGGCTCATCTCGGCAACACGTGCACTTCGGTTGCGGGTGAGATCGACATACCCCTGCCCTGAAAGTTCACGCAGCGCCTCGCGCAAGGGCGTACGCGACAGGCCGAACTCATCAGACAGCCGCGCCTCGTCCAGATCAGCACCCGGAAGCAGTTCTTGCGTAAGGATGCGGGTCCGCAAACTCTCCAACAGAAGGGCTTTTCGCGTCGTAGCCGTGTCAGCCATGCCATCTCCCTGACCCACTTGGTTTCAGGACTATAGTCGCAGATTATACAATTTGTATATGATTAAATTTTCAGCAAGGCAATTTCACGAGGAACAGTCGTCGCGACCCTTTGGCGGCGTAGTGGCATTCGCACTTTCGCGCAATTCTGGTGTATACATCGTCTGACGGGCACGCCCCTCGTTCTTGGAAGCATAAAGCGCGATATCCGCGTCTTCCATAACCGTCTCGCGGGTGACGCTCTTGCTGCTTTGTATCCAGACAGTGCCAATACTCGCAGATATTTTGCACAAAGCATCATTGAACGGAATCGGAACTTCAATCCGCTCGATAATCCGCCGCCCGACGCGCTCCAACACATCGATGTCACTGACCTGTGGCAAGATCACCGTGAACTCATCCCCGCCAACACGCGCAACAGTATCGGTCGTGCGGGTCTCCTCAAGCATTGCTTGTGCCACCACTTGCAGGACGTGATCACCAGCGGCATGTCCCAGCGTGTCATTGACCGCTTTGAAATAATCCAGATCGATATGCATCACCGCAAAGGCCGCATCTGCCGCCAAAAGTTGCTCGAGCAGATGATCGCGCGCGCGGCGGTTCTTCAATCCGGTGAGCGTATCCGTATAGGCCTGTTCTTCTGCTGCGTTTTTAGCCCCTTGCAAGCGCAGGTTCAGTTTGCGCGATGCTTCCATCGCGGCAGATTTTGCCTCTACCAGATAAAGCATTTCGATCGCCAGATCAGTGGCCGCAAAATCAGCATTGGTAAGGGCATAGTCCCGCACCCCGTCCAGAATGGAGATGCCAAATGACAGATTTACAATCGCAGCTCCCTGCCCATCAGGCGCAAGAACGCCTTTCAGGCGCGCAGGCGGCGTACCCGCCATCTCCAGATGCAGCTTGAGATGCCTTGCCGCCCAAAGTTGCGCCAATGTCATAATCCCGCGCGGCCGCATCACGGTAAAGGCCTGCATAAACGCCTGGCCAACCAATTCGGTCTCAGGTCGCAGTTTTTGCGCTGTTGGGCCAGCGTGGGTGATTATTCCCTCTGCATCCAGCACCAGATGCATGGGGCAAAGTACATCCAGAACCTCAGGGCTTGTTGGCCCCGTCATGACGCACGCGCGCCCAGATCAAACGCCCGACCGTCTGTATAATCGGCAGCCACCATCTGGATGCGGACAATTTCAGTGCCGTCGTCAATCTCTTCCAGTTCCAGCAAGGCCAAGACGCCATAGTCATCGGCCATGACCCTAAGCACGCCCATCATCAGATGTCCAAAACCCGCTAGCGGACTGTCACAAATGAGGCTGAAGTGACCATCCGCATGGCCGTGCAACTCGGTCGACGGAAGATGCAGGTCTGACACCGCCATCTGGGCGCGGTCCGGTAAATCATCAAGCGAATGCAGGAAATCCTCGAAATTGACCCCGCCAAACCGTAGCAAACGGCGCACCGCCTCGGTATTTGGGTGCGAGACGAGGTATGCGCCGATGTCTTCCATAATCTCGCCGCGCGCACGGCCCAGCACCTCCCCCATCGCGTCGAGCACCGCAGGGGCGACGCCGTCATCATACGATAACATCGCCTCGAATTCGGGCGGAGAAACATTCGGCTTTGCCGCAACTTTCAGCCACGCATTCCTGCCATAGCTGTCGGTCATGTAATTCTGAAAACTGCGGTTAATGAGCCCGTGCATGGCCGCCTCTTGTTACTGCTGCACAAGATATATCGCGGTCAGACCTTAACAAGCGGCTAAGATTCGCCTCCAAAATGGAAACGTGGTTAAAAGTCTGTTGGCGCACCGCCTTCAGATTTGCGCCGTTCAACAAAAGCCGCCAGTTCTTCGCGGATCGCCACATCCATCGGCGGCTCCTCAAAGCTGTTTACGATGTCTTTATACATGTGATGTGCGCGTTCCTGCGTCCAGATACCGCCTGCGACTTCCCATCCTTCGAAATTCGTCCAGTCGCTCAAGAACGGCTGGTAAAAGGCTGTGGTATAGCGGTCTTGGGTGTGCTGGATGCCAAAGAAGTGGCTGCCGTGCCCCACCTCCTTAATCGCATCAAAGGCGATGTCGTCAGGGCCAGTCGCGCAAATTTCCGGGGCCATATAGCGCTGAATTTGCTGTAAAATTTCGCAATCCATAATGAATTTTTCAGGCGATGCAATCAGCCCGCCCTCAAGCCAGCCTGCCGCATGATAGACCATATTCGTGCCCGACTGCACCGCCGCCCAAAGCGAGTTGGACGTCTCCCACATCGCCTGCCCGTCAGGTACATTTGCAGCGCAAACCCCCGAACTGCGCATCGGCAACCCGTAAAAGCGGCACATCTGCCCCGTCATCTGGGTCGCACGCATATATTCAGGTGTGCCAAAGGCAGGCGCACCTGTCTTCATATCTACATTGGAGGTAAACGTGCCCACCGCCACACTCGCCCCTGGCCGCACGATCTGGGCCAGCACCACAGCAATCAGCGCCTCAGCGATAGATTGCGCCACGGCCCCCGCCATAGTCACAGGCGCCATCGCCCCCGCGAGGGTAAAGGGTGTCACTACCAGCCCTTGATTGCGCTTTGCGATCCTGATCCAGCCGTCGAGCATTGGAATGTCATGCTTGAGCGGCGAAGTGGAGTTGATGTTGGTGTACATCTTGGGGCTGCTCTCGAACTCCTCATCCGTCCAGCCGCCAGAAATGCGCACCATCTCCATCACATCCTCGACCCGTTCCTTGCCCAATGAATAGGCGTGCATGGCTTTGTCGGTCAGTGTCAGCTTGTCATAAAGCACATCAAGGTGGCGCACAGAGGCGTGGATATCGACGGGCTCAACGGGATAGCCGCCTGCGAAGTGAATACAGTTGAAATACTGCGTCAGCTTCAGCAGATCACGGCACTTCTCCCGCGTGCCAGCCACTTTGCCCCCCGTGGACATGTCCCAATAGCTGGGCGGCGACGAGACATTGCCGAACACCAGATTCTTGCCACCAATGGTGATTTTGCGGTCAGGGTTACGCGGGGTGATCGCAAACTCGGACGGGGCCATGGCGACATATTCCATCACCATATCGCGCCCCATGCGCACGTTATCACCCTCGACAGTACAGCCCGCCTTGCGGAAAATCTCTCGCGCCTCGACGTTGTAAATCTCGATCCCGATTTCTTCGAGGATCCGCATTGCACCATCATGGATCGCCTCGACCCCCTCGGGGCCAAGCGGCTCTGTCGGTCGGTCAATATTTACGGGCGGGTTCCATGGCATCTGCTCGATGATCGACGTGCCACGACGTGTTTTTGCACCTGCACGGCCACCTCCACGGGTTCTGCGTTTTGGCTCTTCGGTCATGGCGTTCTCCTCTGGCTATGACAACCAGAAGGCCCCAGTCCCACAGGCGTGGCCTATCCATCTGCGACGGATTTTGTCGCAATTAGCGCTCAGGCCACCCCTTGTGCCGTGAGCCATGCAGGAATTTCGCCAATATCACGCAGCACTACATCCGCCAACGGGGCAAGGACCTCCGCAGGGGCCGTTCCAGTCAATACGCCAATGGTTCGCATCCCCGCCGCTTGCCCCGCCCGCAAGTCATGGGTGCTGTCGCCAACCATAATGATTTGTTCAGACGGCAAGTCCACAGCTTTTGCAAAAGCCAACAACTGCCCCGGCGCAGGCTTGCCGCCGTGACCGCTGTCATAACCTGCGATAAAGTCAAAGAGCGCGGTAACCCCTTCGGTTTCCAGATGAACCCGCGCTGGCGCTTCGCTGTCGTTTGTGGCCACACCAAGGGCCAGTCCGCGCGCACGAAACCCCTTCAGCAACGGCACCAAAGGCACGGCAGGCTGTTGGGGGGCAAGCGCCGCTTCGTCATTAATCATATCCAGAACCTCATCGCGCCCGAGGTCGGGCAGATGCCGCGCAAGTGCCTGCGCGATCTCACCTGCCGTGCCTGCAATCACAAGACTGTTATTGGCGAATCTACCCGCGACCAAATCGAACCCTATCGTCGCCCCCATCTGCGTGGCCAGGCCTTCATCGCCCCCCGCCACACGGCCCAAAAACCGCTGCGCCCATGCCTCCCACGTCGCGGCAAAATCAAAAAGCGTGCCGTCCTTGTCAAAGCACAGCCCTTTGACTGGTGTCATGCTTAGGGTCATGTCCAATGCCTCTGCTCGCCACCTGGAAGGACCATACGGGCTTGCGCCAAACGCTCATAGGGCATGGTCTGCGCGTCACAGCACGCAATCACCCACGCATCGTCCATCAAGATGAAATCCAGCACCGATCCCAGAAAAACAGGATCATCCACCGCTCCGCGCATGTCATCCTGCGAAGCCCCTGTGGCCCCCAGAAAAACAGGCAACAAATCCTCGTTCCCAACCAACCATGTAAATGCCCCGAGGGCGATGGTTTCGGCGGCATTTTGCGTAAGGCTCACGGGAGGGCTCCATTTGGCTTGAAATATCAACGCTTTGTTAATCATTTAATCAGAAAACTAAACCCAACAATAATGCGGATAGGGAAAGGATCGAAAGTGCAGGGTAAAATCCTAATCATTGACGGAATTTCGACCAACCGTATCGTGCTCAAGGTAAAACTGACAGCGGCGTTTTATCATGTCGTGCAGGCAGGCTCACTTGCTCTGGCCCTCGAAATTGTCGCAGAGGAAAAGCCGGATATGATCCTCACCGCGATGAACCTGCCCGATGGTACTGCTGCGGAACTTTGCGCACGACTGCGCGAGAACCATAAGACAGCGACACTGCCGGTTCTGGCCATCGCCTCTTCTGCCGATTTGCAAGGGCGCCTTGATACGCTGCACGCGGGCGCTTTTGACGTGATGAACAAACCCGTGGATGAAACACTGCTTTTGGGCCGTGTGCGCAATATGATCCGCGCCCATCGCACCTTTGCACAATGGCAGATGCGCGATGACACCCGCTGCGCGCTTGGCCTCTCCGAGGCACCGTCGGAATTCCAGCGTCCTGCAACCATCTCCCTCATCGGGACCGAAGCCGGCATGCTGCGCGGATGGGTGCGCGAAATGGTCCCCCAGATGCGGGCGCAATATTCGGTCACGTTGCTGGGCGATGCCATGGCCGCCCTGAATGCCGACACGCCCCCCGATGCCATCGTACTTGCCCTACCCGAGACCGCACCGCACAGCGATACATGCCTGCGTTTGATTTCTGCACTCCGCGCCAGTGCCCAAACGCAGGATGTGGCCCTTTTGGTGCTGCAAAAAACCGAACAACCCCTTTTGGCGACCACTGCCCTTGATATGGGTGCAGACGATGTGATGACGGGCGGATTTTACGGCCCTGAACTGGCCCTGCGCCTTGACGTCCTGCTCAAGCGGAAGCGTCAGGCAGCGCAGCTCCTTCAAAGCGTGCGCACAGGCCTGCGCGAAGCTGTCAATGACCCGCTCACAGGTCTTTATAACCGACGATATGCCATGCCATTCATCGCGCGTCTGATCGAGGGCAGTACCGTTAACCAGACCTCTTTTGCCGTTATTGTCGCTGATATGGATCATTTCAAACGCATAAATGACCTCTACGGCCACGCCTCTGGCGATGCGGTATTGGTAGAGACAGCGCGCCGTTTGCGCAACGCCGTGCGCGGCTCGGACGTGATATCGCGGATCGGTGGGGAGGAGTTTCTGATTGCAATGCCTGCAGCGGATGTCACCACGGCGCGCACTGTGGCCAACCGCATTTGTCAGGCCATTGGCAGCACGCCCTTTGTGATCCCCGGCTCGGCGGAGCCTGTGCACATTACCATAAGCCTCGGCCTCGCCATGAGTACGGCGCCAAAACAGATAAATGCTGGTACCCCCGAAACCGTAGACAGTCTGCTCGATCATGCAGACAAAGCGCTTTATGCGGCAAAGCTACAGGGGCGAAACCGCGTAAATTTTAGTCTGGCACAGGCTAATCCTGCCGCCTGACCCTAATGCAAATGCACGCTAGTTAGTCGTTCCTCTCATCCCGCTCGTTTTTACGGTCTTTCCTCCACTCCTTACCACGCGCCGCCATCTCCTCGATGCGGTCCGCATAGGCCGCTCGCTCCTGTACAGTCATCGTCGAAACTTCACCCAGCCACACCGCAGTGGCTGCAGTCTGGCGCTGCAGCCCCGCGTCGCGTTCGGTCTCAAGCACACGTGCCGCCGCTTGCGGATCAAAAGGCTCACTGCGCAACGCCACAAGCATCTGGTCGGCACTGCGCTCGGGGCGTGGCCCGCTGCGCATCTGCTCACGGATGGCGCGGCGGCTCTCCCGCGGCAGCGCGCTCATATACAACGCACCGCTTTTGCCCGCACGGGGCGCCCCGCTCCGCTCGTCGCCGCTGTGGCGCCACGCAGCACCCCCAACAGCAGCCACAACCGCAAAGTTCATGGCAAGCGACAGCCCCAGAACAATCGGCATCCACCGTCTCTTTTTCACTGCATCAGCCATCACACTATCCCTCTTCACTGTCCAAATCGAACGTCCCCCAATCAAACCCTGTGAGGTCTGTCACTTCAAAGGCCGAAGCGCTGTCCAATGCGCCAAACAGCACCAGCGGGTCCATCGTATCCACAGGGGGCGCCACGCCGATCCAGAACCCCGCCACTGTCGCCGTGAC
>CAWVWS010000090.1:0-12495 GCA_963933905.1 uncultured Sulfitobacter sp. | reverse complement strand
TGGCGGACGGGCCAGCGCGGACCCGAACGCCACGGTGGCCCATATCCACGACTATGCCGAGCGTGGGTTGGCATTGGGTGGTCAGCGCATGCTGATATTCGCCGCAGCCCTTGTTTTGCAGGCCTTCTATATCAGTTTCTTCTTTGCGGCGGTCTCGCTCATCCTGATCATCGTGGCGGAGGTTTTTGACGAGCATACGCTCGCTCAGGCCCGCCAGCTTACCACCGATAGCCCCGATGCCCTGCGTAGGGTTTTGCGCCGCATTCACATGGGCGCTTTCTTTGGCTCCTCGGTTGTGAGCTTTTTTGCGCTGTCAGTTTCCTTTGCCCAGACGGGGACGCAGCATCTTATGCCCATGTTCTTTTTGGTGGGTGCGGCGGTGTTTGCAGCCATGCACAACCATCAGCTCGTGACAGTCCTGATTATACGTCTCACCATATATGGGGCGACGTTCCTCATCATCCCGCTGCTGGATCTTATCGCCTCCGGTGCTTCTCCGGGCCATGAGACTTGGCTCAACTTCTTTACCAGTCTTTTTGTGCTTTATTTCGTCGCCGATTGCTCGACCATCGGGGTCCGCTATTACCGCACGAATATGCGGCAGCTGGCCCAACTCAGGATCGAGAATGATCGCGCCAATGCGGCCCTCGCGGCAAAGACCGAGTTCTTGTCGACTGTAAGCCATGAATTGCGCACGCCCCTCACATCCATTCGCGCCGCCCTTGATATGGCGATGGCAGGCGTTTTTGGTCCGATGCCGGACAAATCCACGAAAGTTCTGGGGATCGCCCAGCGCAACGCACAACGCCTGAGTGCGCTCATTGACGAACTCCTCGACCTCCAGAAAATCGAAGTAGGGATGATGAAATTCGACTTCTCCGAGGTGCAGCTTGCAACGCTCATTTCCAATGCCGTGACCGACAACCGCTCTTATGCGCAAGAGCTGGACGTGACGCTGACCATGCTGCCGATTGATACAGACATCTACATCAGGGCCGACCCCATGCGCCTTGAGCAGGTTATTACAAACCTGCTTTCGAATGCCGCAAAATTCTCTGAGCCAGGAAGTGAAGTCACTCTTGGCGCAATGGCTGATGCAGATGGGGTTTCGATCCGCGTGTCGGATCAGGGCGTCGGGATTTACCCTGCGGATCATGATCGCATTTTCGACAGCTTCAGCCAGCTCGACAATACCGACATCCGCAAAGTGAACGGCACAAGTCTCGGGCTCAACATCTCTAAAAGGATTGTGGAAGCACATGACGGCAAGATCGGATTTGAACCCAACCCGCTGGGCGGTACCATTTTCTATGTCACATTGGACCGTCTTCATCCGGCCATGCGCGCCCTCGCCGCAGAACCTCTTGCGGAATCAGCGCCTTAAAATAAACGGCTCAAAGTATTCGTCACTTTAACCGCGTGCGCGGGAAACGGCATTTACATTTTGGCCATCTGCGCCGATCCTTAGCGGGCTTTATTACTCATCTGAAAAGCTACTCATTGCCCCTCACCAATATTATACCAAACCCCGCCGACGAGCAAAATGCGATTGCAAACTCGTTGGCGATGCAGATTATTTTCGGGAAAATTGCACCTTTTCACCGGCTCATCGAAGATGACCTCATGGCCGAGTTCAAGGCCTCCCGTCACCGTGTCCGTCGCGCTATTGATATCCTTGCTTCGCGTGCCTTGGTTGTGCGCGAAACAAATAAGGGCGCGCATGTTTGCGGGTATTCAGGCATTGAAATCCAACAAATTTACGAGCTACGCGACATTCTGCATACCGCCGCTCTGCACCGCATCAAATTCCCGGTAGACCCGAAAATCATCATAGCCCTACGCACGCTGAATGCCGCCCATGTTGCCGCCTCTGCGCAGAGGTGATTTGGAAAAAGTATTCCACGTCAATAACCGCTTTCACGCCACCATTTTTGAGTGCTGTGGCAGCCCATTCCTGACTGAAGCCATCGAGCTTCAGGCACAACGAACATATCCAGTGCGCACAAACAGTTTTCATCGCACCGGCTATCTCTCAATGGCTCAAGATGAACACAAGAAGATGATCGATGCACTTGAGTACGGCAATGTTGAGGCGCTGGTATTATTGTGCGGGTCCCATATCGCGCGCCCGATGCGGGACTATCTGGCGCGACACGACCTGCTGCAAGAAACACAAATAGACCGCAAGATCGATTAAACTGGAGATGTTTCAGGCCTGCTTTCAAAGCTTTTGAACCAGAGCGGATTGAAATCTGAAAAGATGCTGAAAACCACCTTATCGCGGCTATGAAATTGTCTCATTTCTGCCGTTTTTCCCCGCCAAAAAAACACTTGTAGTTTAGACAGTTGCGTTGTTTGTGGAGTGCCCAAGATGAGAATTCTTGCGACCGATGATGATCCTATTATTTTGGAGCTCGTGTCACAGTTTCTGATCACTGTTGGACATCACGACGTCGTAACTGCGAACAGTGCCTTCGAAGCACTTGACCTGCTTTCCAAACAAACCGCGCCACAAATCGATTGCTTTCTGAACGATATCCAGATGCCTGAAATGGACGGGATCGCGCTGGCCAGACAGATACGCAAGCTGCCCGCACATTCCGCCACCCCCATCATCATGCTCACTGCTATGTCAGAAAAGCGCTATATCGACGATGCGTTTGCCGCTGGTGCCTCTGACTATATCACCAAGCCCTTTGATATGATTGAGTTCAAAACCCGTATCAGCATGGCTGAACAGCGCGCCCTGAACGTCAAGGATATGACAGGCAAGCTTTTTGCCTCACAGGCACTGAAGACTGAGATGGGCCAAGATGACGCGATAGACCTGCATGCCCCTATCGACCTGTACGATATAGACAACTTGATTGCCTGTAGTGCTATGGAAAACTAAGTCGCACAACTGTCGCGTAGCTCGCTTTTTGGGTCGACAGTTTTCGCATTATCGTTGCGCAAACCCGAAGCCTATTGCGAAGCCCTGTCGCCGGCGGAATTCAAATTCCTGCTTGAGGATGTGGCCAAGTGTATTTCCTACTGCTTGTCCCAAAACCAGTTTCTGATGACCTACGCAGGCAACGGGACATATCTGTGCATCACAGAGAGCGGATGGCGCCCCGACATGTCCCAGTTGATGAACACAGTGAATCTTCACCTGAGCCAAATGACGATCGCTTCCAATACCAGTACAGAGCTTTACCCCCGCGTCAGTGCAGGGACTGCCATTCGACTGGTTTGGAAGTCGAATGATCAGGTGCTAAACGCCTTGGGCAAAGCGCAAACATCGGCCGAACATGCCGCCACGGAATATGAGCGCCTAAAATCAGACTTTTTCCATATGGGGAGATCAGCATGAGCGCTGCCGCTCTACAACTTCCGGGTCTTGACCGAATTCGCCTGCGGTTTCTTGAACTGCTGGAAGACCGGAAAGTTACGATCGCCCAGCATGCGCTGGCCGCATGGGACGGCGAAACGGCCGAGGAGATCAACACCAATCTTGAAGCCGCGCGTAGCATTCTGCACCAGATCGCCGGAACTGCAGGAACTGTCGGGTATGAGGATTTGGGCGTGACCGCACAGCACTGCGAGGCGGAAATCATCGCACATCTTGAGGGGCCATATGCCGACTTGGCCATCTGCCCGGGCGAGATTATCTGGTTCATCGATACGTTTGTAGAGGCCTGCGACAATCTGGAGAGATGAGCGCCGCCGCCTTAGCCCATTGCGGCCTTAATCAGATCACCCAATGTCATGGGGTCAAACGGCTTGCTTATGACGTCGGCTGCACCAGCGGCGCGTAGCTCTTCAAGTTGCGAGGTTTGCGCGCGTGCTGTCATAAAAATCGCTGGCGTGTCTTTCACATCGGTACGCTCGCGCATGAGTAAAAGCGCTTCTTTTCCCGTCATACCGGGCATCATCATATCCAGAAAAATAACATCCGGGGTAAAGCTATCGAGACGGCCAAGCGCATCGGGTCCAGATCCACATTGAACCACTTCAAATTCGTCACGAAGCTCCAGCGAGAGTTTCACAATCTCCCGAATATCCCCATCGTCCTCGACATGTAGCAGCTTGATCATCTCTATCCCTATTCGTCAGGGATCACCCTGCGTTCTGCATATTTTCATCGGCATGTATCGGACTTGCCTGACCGTTTCCCTTTGGGAGGCTAACCTGAAAAACCGTTCCGACGCCTTCGGCACTCTCGAATTCAATTCTACCGCCTAAACTGTCTATAATTGCTTTACAAATGCTCAACCCAAGACCTGACCCGCCATTTTTATCGCGGTTTGAATTGCTCATATCAGCAAATCTTTCAAATATCTTTCCGTAATCCCTGTTCGGTATTCCGATGCCCTCATCATGAACCAAAATAGTCACGCCATACGCTGATGATTTGAGTTTCACCGTTATCCTGCTGCCCGTTTTGGAGAATTTTGCAGCATTGGTCAGCAAGTTGTCCATAACCTGCATGATGCGTTTTGCATCGCTGCTCACCAAAAGCGGAACGTCCGCTCCAACCAAATCAATTGTCAGATCGAAACCCTGGAAAAACAGGGCCGAAGCATCGATGACAGAATGTATCAATTCCGCCAAGTCAAACTCTTTTCTTTCAATTTTCATGCGGCCTTCGGCAATCTTCTGAGTGTCGAGAATATCATTTAGCATAAGCGCCATCCGCTCGGCGTTGCGGTGTGCGACACCCACCAGTTTGCGCGCCGGTTCAGGCAATTCACCAGCCCCTTTCGACAGCAAAAGCCCCATTGAACCCTTAATCGACGTCAAGGGTGACCTCAGTTCATGGCGGACCGTTGCCACGCATTCCTCCGTCAACCGCCGCTGCTCCACTTCCTCCGAGACATCGCGCAAGACAAGCATCACATGCTCATCTCCCTCAAGAAACTTTGCGACAGGCAACAGGTGCCGCTCTCCGACTTGAACAGGAGTTTCCTCCCCAGCACCCGACTGCGATAGAATTGCATTAAGGATCGCGTGGTATTCAGAGAGCCAGATATTCCAAACGGTACGGCTGCCTGCCGCGCCCTTGCCCCGCCCCATATGCCGCACGGCGGAGCTGTTTTGAAACATCGCTCTCCCGCTGGTCCGCTGGATCACCCAAACTTCGTCATCCAGCAAATCAAACGCTGCAAAACGGTCCCTTCCAGAGGGGACATAGCGCATCAAGAACGCAGGAATGCCCGCAGCAATAAAAAGGCCGCCCCAAACTGGCACGGACGCCAGAGAAGGCGCCGCCGTGTCGAGAATGGTCTGGGCGGCCACATACCATGCCGCACCAAATACGATTCCACTCAGCAGAGCGCTCCGCGTAGAAAGGCCGGCAGTCTCGTTCATGGGGGGCGTCTCCAAATCTCTTCGTACCAGCGCAGTTTGCGCTGCACGATAACCAAGCGGACTATCCTCCATCAAGTTGACAATAATGAGGCGAAAATAGTTGTCATCCCGCTTCCTTCTCTGCTGTGTCACGCGCGGCAACGATCAAGCTTTCGAGCCGCTTAATAATGCCTGCCACGCCAATCTCCGATATGCTCAGTACCTCAAGAGTGCGGCTCTCGTCTGCTTTAGACATCGTCCTTGAAAGCCCCAGCAAAACTGGGCCTTGGTGCCGCCAAGAGTCGAGAGCCAGCAGGTCTTCAAGCTGATCTTCTGCGGTTTTCAGATCAATCAAGACAGCATCAGACGAAGATACTGCGACGGGCAGTCCTGCCGCCATCTGCTCATCCCAATGGCGAAGCTCTGACACACCTTCAAGTCCCGCAGAGATCTGGGCAGCAAGGATCGTATCCTGTCCGATAAATAATACCTGCGGCAGAGCAACCCTAGCGCGCAAGCTTTCATAAGGTCGTTCGCCTGCCACCTCGTGTGACATCCTTTTTGCCAGAGGGCAGGAAAACCAGAATACGGTTCGGTCGCCTGACCGCCGGTCAAACCCGATTTTCCCTCCGTGGCGCAAGACAATCTGCTTGGCGATATTCTGACCAAGGCCGGCACCACCGGCCGTGCGCGTATCTGATCCGTCTGCTTGGGTAAATGCGTTAAACAGATGCGCCTGAAACCCTTCTGGTACAGGGCGGCCAATATTCTCAACCTCGACAATAGCGGTATCCCCGCGCAGATCTGTTCGAACCATGACAGCCGTATCAGGATCTGAAAACTTGCACGCATTGGACAGCAGATTGCACAAGACCTGCTGCAATCGCCGCCGGTCTCCCTCAACGAGTACACCAGAAAGCCTCAAATCCAGTTCGACCCTATTTCTATTCTCTTCGGCAAATGTCTGCATCTGAACCACCGTATCAGCCGCAATTTCGTCCAGTGCTAATCGTTCAATGTCGAACGCCACCTCAGCCGATGAAATCTTCTCAAGATCAAGGATATCATTTACGATCACAGTCAGCCTGTCGACATTAGCGCAGGCGATATCAAGCAAACGCAGCGCCCCGTCAGGCAATGTTTCGGCCCCCATGGCCGACAGCAATCCCAAAGCACCCTTGATCGAGGTGAGTGGCGTGCGCAATTCATGGCTCACCGTCGCAACAAATTCGCTTTTGATCTGCTCAACCCGCTTTTGATCTGTAATATCAATTATTTGCGCAATATAAACATATTCCAAACGATTTTTGTCATAGGTCCAACTGAGATTAAACAAACCCCAGCGGATTTCGCCGCTGCGGGTGTGCAACTGGAACTGGTTTTGGTAGGTATTTGCAGTATCTGCTTTGAGAAGCTGGCGCACATCACGCGATAGTGTCACGAAATCCTTGCGCGAGAGAAGCTCGGCAAGGCGCATCTTTTTGCGCATCATTCTGACGTCATACCCACTGAGAGTTGCGAGCGCCGCGTTCACACCCACGAATTTACCATGCTCGTTCATCACGGCCATTCCCACCGGTGCATCTTCCAGCACCATGCGGAATCGCGCCTCGCTCATCTCCAAGACGTTGCGCGCCTCACGCAGAGCGGTGATGTCCATCTGCGCGCCGATCAGTCTCGTAGCACGACCATCACTGCTTCGTGAAACGGGAACCGCATTTGCGTACATCCAACGCCACTCCTCGCCATGACGGATGCGGTATTCGATGATGCTCCGCTCCGCCTCTTCCGCAAAGCACTTGCGGTCTGCCGCAACCAGCGCAGGCAGATCATCAGGATGGACCCGCGCCACGAAGTCCCGCTCGCGGTCGAACGGGACCGTAGGATCATCGGTTCCCATGATTTTGTGCCAAGTCTCTGACATCTCTGCTTTTCCGGTCACGGGATCAATCTCGAAAATGCCGATACCAGCGCCTGTGAGTGCGGTTTCATAGCGTTGGTGCAATTCTTCGATCGCCATGCGACTGGAAATTTTCTCTGTTACATCGCGGATCAAAACCGTCGTATGCACAGCGTCATCCGCTGTCCGCCAAGTATTCGTTTGTACATCTAGCAGGAGCCTTTCCCCATCTGGTGTCAGCCCCCCTGCATTGCAAATATCGCAAACGCGCTCCCCGCTGTGCGGGAGGATTACACTTGCGAAATCACGCCCCTCGAACATCTCCCGCGGCATCCCAAACAAGGTCGCAGCCCCTTCATTGGCAAAAGTGATGCGCGCATCTTCGTCCAGAACCATGACGACCGATACGCTTGTGTCCAGCAGCGCGCGGTTTTCATCTTCGCGCGCGCCAAGCTGTCGGGCGCGCAATTCAGCCATCAATTTCAACGAACGGTGCCGCAACGCAGTCGCCTTTAAGGCAGAATGCACAAGCAATGTAAAAACCAGGCCCATACCGAGAAGCAGGTAGGGGAAAAAACTACCATAGGATTTGTCAAATTCGGGCATACTCAGAAACTCGAGCAGCCACCGACTGCCATAATGGTCTACGGTATAATCGTGTCTGAATTGTCCCTGCGCCGCAGCATTATCAGGCGTCACAAACAGAGCCCGCTCAGGATCAGGGCGCGACCCTTGATAGACGTTCACATCATACAAGGACCCCAATTGGAATTGTGACCCCGTCCAGTACGCTTTCAACACTGAAGGGAGTCATTATCCAACCAGCAAAGACACCTTCAGCTTCTCCTATGCCCACGCCATATACAGCATGGATCATCAGCAGCTCCGCGCGGACCGGCATCGCCTTGCTGCGCACCAGAACAGTCTCGCGGCTGTTCCGCGCAACTTCGAGCGCAGCACGCACATCTGCTTCCGCAAGCCTGTCAAACGCCACCGATTGATCGCGGCCCAATTTGCCCGCAATATGAGTGACGATAAATGTATCTCCACATTGATCGCGCGCATTGACCGAAAGCGTCATGCCCGGTGCTGATCCGGGCGCGCGCTGGATGAGTGTGACATCCTGAACGGGAACCGCGCGAATAAAGGCGAAGCCCTGAAGGCCCGGTGCATTGCGCTCAAGGTTCAGACCACTAACATATTCCTCTATCCTCTCCACATCGACTTGGGAGGCAGTGGCGATATACGCACCCATCCCGACCAGCACTTGGGCGTAGTTTCTGATGCGCAGATTGATCTCACTCATGCTGTTCATGGTGAGTTTTCGAAACTGGAATTGTGCGTGAAGTTGTTCGAATTTGGTGGTGTAGCTGAAGCCACAAATGCTCACCATCAAGCAGGTCAATACCAACAACCTGCTGCCCCGCCGCGACACGGTCATGCGTTGACGAAAACCGCGCCAACCCTTTGGTGCCAGCCCACCCTGTGCGGTGTCGCCTGTACCGAACTCCGGATCAACACGCTGGTTCGTGAAATACGCAAACAGGGACAACAGGAAATCTCCGCTGAGAAGGACTCCTCCTCATCCATAGGGTGCAAAGATTAACAGCAGCTAAGCGCCACAGAAGTTTACTGGTAGGCGAAAGACTTGAACATTTCACAAAGGGTTGGTGGGTCTAAAAAACGCGGATCAAAAGCGCTGCCGAAAGTGCCACAACAATCAAACCTGCCGCGATTTCGAACATTGGCATAACCCAGTTCAGCGCACTGGCACTGGCCAGACTGCGCATCACACCACCGCGAAAACCACTGGCTGCGATACCGACAGCCACAGTGACCGAGGCGGTGCCGAGGGCCATGGCAAAAGCGCCTGCGATACCCGCCAGAGGTATACCCATTTGCCACGTTATAATCAGCACAAACAGCGCCCCCGTACAGGGCCGCACAGCAATTCCGGCGATCAGGATAAGCGCGTCGCGCAGGCTTGTTGCCGTTTCGGCCTCCTCAATGGACGGCCCGTGCCTGTGTCCACAGCTTGAGCAGGTATCAGAGGGACCATGATGCGCATGCCCGTGCGTGGCCTGCGTGCGGAGCAATCGCGCCACTCCACGCCAGACAAGCCACAGGCCGATTGCTGCGATCAGCGCATAGCTGAACGGAGCGAGCCAGTCTTCAGCTGCCCCCACCATTCGTTCACGCGTCAAACCCAAAAGCCACAAACCGCCATAAGCAAGCACAATGGCAGTGACCGCTTGGCCCAGGCTGGAGAGAAGTGCAATGAGCGACAAACGCCCCATCGGAACCGTACGCGCCATCCCGTAGCCCCCCACCAACAGCTTTCCGTGACCTGGACCAATGGCATGGAAAAACCCGTAGGCAAAGCAGCTCCCCATCAGGAGGGCAAAGGCACCGCCATCCCCACCGCGCAAAGCCCGCAACGTACGCGCAATACCGTTTTGAAAGTTGCGTTGCTCACCCGCGGCCCATACGGCCATCTGATCGAACCCACCACTCCACCAAAGCCATGCAATCACCGTGCAGGCCAGTAGGAGAGCTGCCCCTATTGCGCGGCGCATGTGATTTTAACTTCTGTGGCAAAGCGGCGACCAATATCGCCAAGCCCTGCTGCCTCCATATCAAAATCCATCGGCAGCGCACCAAGTTCCGCTTTTGTCATGGCAAGCGCGCCTTCGATATCAGGCTCTGATATGGCCACAGCACAGCCGCGCCCACCTTGTACTTCGACAGGCAGGCGCACTTCGTAGGCTGTGTAATATGTCCCGTCATAGGGCAAAAAATGTGCTGCCTCCGTGATCTTGGGCGCCCCCTCGACGGCACGCAGATGGGTGGTAACAATCTTGCCATCCCGCAGGGTCGCCGTCGGTGCGGAAGGTGCAGACAATCTCAGGGATGCACCGTTCACCATCCCTACCAGATCGCCGTTGTACCCCTCGATCCACTGCATATCGAACCCCGTCAACACGGTGATATCTTCGGCATTCAGGACCCCGTCATAATCACTGTCCACGCCCATGTCCTCGGTCACCAGCAAAGAGTAAAGCTCGTCATACTCCCATGTGACCTGCACATGGGTCAGACGGTTTTCACCATCGAGCACAAATGAAAGCCCCGTATTCACAAAAATATGCGGATGCGCCGCCAGCGGGGACGCAAACAGGGTCAGACAAAGGGCCAGTGTTTTATTCATGATCGCTATCTATGCGCAGTGGATGCGCGGTTCAATCACTCAAGCATTCAAACAGCAGCACCAATCAGCCGACCCAGACGTGCGATACCCTCGTCGATGCTGGCTTCGTCCGTGCGGCTAAAGCTCAGGCGCATGGTATTGGTGCCCGACCCGTCCGCAAAAAACGCATGCCCAGGGACAAAGGCCACCCTTTCCGACTTGAGCGATTGGGCAAGCAGATCCGCACAGTTCAGATGTTTCGGCAGTTCTAGCCAGATGAACATGCCCCCCTCGGGGCGGGTCCACATCACCCCTTTGGGCATATGTGTTTCCAAAGCAGCCAGCATGCGGTCACGCCGCGCACTATAGGCCGCCTTGATCTTGGCAACATGGGCATCGAACTGGGCATTTGCCACTGTGGCAATCGCCATCTGGTTGATAGTCGAGCTGTGCAAATCCGCCGCCTGTTTGAGCAACACCAACTGGCTGATTACCTCTTGCGCACCGCAGACCCAGCCGACACGCAAACCGGGGGCAAGTGTTTTGGAAAAACTACCGCAATAAAGCGTGCGGCAAGCGTTGATATCACCTTTGCGCTCAATCTCGCGGGCCAACACAGGCGACAGCGCCTCACCCTCGTAGCGCAGGCTTTGATAGGCGGCATCTTCAATCACGGCGATGTCCAGCTCGTCCGCCAGATCAATTACCCGCTCGCGCATGGCTGCATCCAGCGTCTTGCCGGTAGGGTTAGCAAAATCAACGGACATATAGGCGAACTTCACCCGCCCCTCACCTGCTGCCTCGGCATAATCCGCGGCAGAGCGGTTTGTTTCGGGGTCAAGGCGGTCATAGCGCGGCTCATAGGCGTTGAACGCGCCCAACGCGCCCAAGTAGGTCGGCCAGCCGACCAGCGCCGTATCACCGGGGCTGAGCAGCAGCTTGCCCAGATAGTCCAGCGCCTGTTGGGAGCCAGACGTGATCAACACGTTGTCGCGGGTGCAAGGGATGCCCAGACGCGCCATCTCTTCCACAATCCAGTCTCGCAGCGGCCCGTACCCTTCGGACACCGAATATTGCAACGCGGTCGCTTGGTTCTCGGGCGTCAGCGCATCCGCAAAAGCCTCCTGAAACGCTTGCGCCGGAAACAAGTCAGGGTCAGGGATACCACCCGCAAATGAGATGATGTCAGGCTGGTCCAATAGCTTGAGCAGCTCGCGGATTTCGCTGGCCTTCATGCGGTCGTTGCGCGTTGCGAATATCTGGTGCCAGTCCATCATTTGTCCCTCCCGAACATCTGTCTCAGGGTACAAAGCATGGATTCGCGATTTAGGTCAATAAGTATGTCCTATATGTCCGAAACGGTCCTAAATCCGCCAGCGCAGCACCCGCCGCTCCAGCATTCCGATGATGGATGAAACGGTCACGCCGAGCACCGACAGGATAACCACCCCTGCAAAAAGGCGCTCCAGATCATAGAGGCTGCCCGCCTCAAGAATATAAGCGCCAACCCCGTATTCAGCACCCAGCATTTCCGCTGCGACCAGCAGAATAATCGCAATCGTGAGCGAGATGCGAAGGCCTGACAGGATACCCGGCATGGCACCGGGCAATACAATCTTGCGCACGATCGACCACCAGCTTAGGCCGAAACTTTGCCCCATGCGGATCAGCGTGCGGTCCACGTTATCAACGGCGGCATAGGTCGCCACAACTGTTGGCGTGAATGTGCCAAAAGCGATGAGCGCGTATTTGGACCCTTCATCAATACCGAACCAGATCACAAACAGCGGCAGCAGCGCAATCTTGGGGATCGGAAAGATCGCAGCTACCAGCGGGACAAGACCCGCGCGCACATAGGCGAACAGCCCGATCATCACCCCGACCGAGATGCCAACGATGGCCCCCATCGTCGCACCCACAGCCAAACGGCTTAGCGAAGGGAGCAGATGCTTGAACAACAGGCCGCTGTTCCAAAGCTCTACAAAAGTAGCCAACACATCAGACGGTTTGGGCAAGGTCAGCGCGGAGATCCACCCGCTTTGCGTACCCCATTCGGCAAAAGCGATGAGAAGCACAAATA
>CAWVWS010000089.1:0-12560 GCA_963933905.1 uncultured Sulfitobacter sp. | reverse complement strand
ATAATATCCATATTTTTCAGGGTTTTTGCAACCGAATCACTTAACCATTCGTTAACCTACCAGACTTTATTTTTAGTGTCGGGTGGCGGGCTTCTTTGATCTCAAAAGAGGCAACAAATGGCTATTAACATTCCTGTAAATCTCATGAGCGTGGCAATACCGCCCCCGCAACAAAGCGCATCCCAATCAGAAGGCACCAATGCCGTCGGCGGTGTTGCCACGGTCCAACCCACCACCGCCAGTTCCAACACCTCAGGCACCTTCACCAACAACGGCAGCGGCCAAAACCCGTCAGAGCAGCAGGCGCAGGCCTCCAAAAGATCCCCAGATCCCCAGCCCCCAAAAGCCGAAGCCAAATCCGTCGTCACCGCGCAAATCGAAAACCGCCCCCCAAGCGAGGACAGCGACCTTTCGACTGCTCGCCGCGCGGCTGAGGCAAATCAGGCCGCAGCACGCACCGATGCGCTGGTGAAAAGCATGGGCGAATCCTCGAAAGAAACCTCCATCACGTTGGAGAAGCCCGAGCAGGAGGAAGCACCAATAAAACGGCAGTCAGAGATCGACCGCTACGCGCCACCGGACCCACTTCCAACGGCCCCGATCCTCAAGGCCGCAGAATCCTACAGCGCTGCGTCAAAACGGGATTAACCGCTCATTCCGCCGCTGTTGCCGAGGGGTTGTTGGGGTGCGTTGTCCAATTGGCATATGTATCCTCAACGACCTTTCCGGTGCGCGGATCGGTAGCCCCTGCATCCATCTCAACCATGGTAATACAATTCTCCACAGGGCAAACCTCGACACAGAGGTTACAGGCCACGCATTCCTCATCGATCACCGTAAATGTGCGGTCCTCCGACATGGCAATCGCCTGATGCGAGGTATCCTCACAGGCCGCATAACAGCGACCGCAACTGATGCAATCCTCCTGATTGATCTGCGCCTTGGCAATGTAATTAAGGTTCAGATACTGCCAATCCGTCGTGTTCGGCACCGCCGCCCCCATGAAATCATCAATCGAGGTATGCCCTTTTTCGTCCATCCATTCCGACAGACCACTGATCATCTCCTGCACGATCTTAAAGCCATAGGTCATCGCCGCCGTACAGACCTGCACATTGCCACAGCCCATGGTGATATATTCAGCCGCGTCGCGCCATGTGGTCACGCCCCCAATCCCGCTAATCGGCATTCCCGCAGTCTCTGGCGCACGCGAAATCTCGGACACCATGCTGAGCGCAATCGGCTTGACCGCAGGCCCGCAATAACCGCCATGCGTCCCCTTCCCGTCAATGCTCGGGTGCGGTGACATCGTGTCCAGATCGACAGAGACAATCGAGTTGATCGTATTGATCAAACTCACCGCATCCGCGCCACCGCGCCGCGCCGCTTCCGCTGGTTTGCGAATGTCGGTGATGTTGGGCGTCAGTTTCACAATCACGGGCTTGGAATAATACTGCTTGCACCAGCGCGTGACCATCTCAATATACTCGGGCACCTGCCCCACGGCAGCCCCCATGCCACGCTCGCTCATTCCGTGCGGGCAGCCAAAGTTCAGCTCGATTCCGTCCGCACCCGTGGCCTCAACGCGTGGCAAAATATCCTTCCACGCCTGCTCCTCACAAGGCACCATAATGCTCACAATCATCGCCCGATCAGGCCAGTCGGCCTTCACCCGCGTGATCTCGTCCAAATTCGTCTGCAAATCGCGGTCTGTAATCAACTCGATATTGTTGAGCCCCAGCACTCGCCGATCCGCCCCGTGGATCACGCCGTATCGCGGCCCGTTCACGTTCACGACAGGCGGCCCTTCCATGCCCAGCGTCTTCCACACAACACCGCCCCAGCCCGCTTCGAATGCGCGGCGCACGTTGTATTCCTTATCCGTCGGCGGCGCCGAGGCGAGCCAGAAAGGGTTTGGGGATTTGATGCCCAGAAAATCGGTTGTCAGATCAGCCATTTTATATGCTCCTAAACATCAACGAGGGTCTGAAACCCGCCGTAAATCATCCGCGCCGCGTCAAACGGCATGCTGCCCATCTCGACCAGCCGTGGATCACGCATCGCTTTTTCCATGCTCGCGTCACAGGTCGCCTTGTCGGGCCACTCCTGCCAGCCTGTGACCACCGTCTCCCCCTCCTTGGCCGCCACCGCCATGGGAAACGAAGTCTTCTCGCCCTCAGGCACCATATCGCCCCAAAGCTCGACAACACGCGTCGCCCCGTGTGATTTGAAAATCTCCGCCGCCATCTTGCAATGCGCAAGGTACGTGTCCTTCTGATCCGTTGGCACTGCGGCCACAAAACTCATCACATACATCTCAGGCACTCCCACTCAAAACCGCATGAATATCCATCGCCGCATCACGCCCCTCGGCCACCGCCGTCACGGTGAGGTCATCCCCGCCAGAGGCACAATCGCCCCCCGCCCAGACACCCTTCACACTGGTCCGACCATTGGCATCCACAGCAATCTTGCGCCCCTCAAGCATGGGCAGCGCATCACCCTCCAGCGTTTGACCAATCGCCTTGAACACCTGATCCGCCGCCAATCGCAGCGTCTGACCCGTAGGCGTCATATCGTCGCCAACATAATCGAACTCGATCTCCCGCACGCTGCCATTGCCATGCACCGCTTTAGGCGTCGCATGGGTCACGATCCGAACACCCTTACTCGCCGCTAAATCCTGCTCAAACACACTCGCGTTCATCGCCTCGCGCCCACGGCGATAGACCAGCGTGACATTGAGCGCGCCCAGCAGCTTGGACTGCACCGCCGCATCCACCGCCGTCATCCCACCACCAATCACCACCACATCACGCCCCACAGGGACGCTCGCCACATCACTGGCCTGCCGCAATTCCGCAATGAAATCCACCGCGTCCAGAACGCCGTCCTTGTCAGCCCCCTCAACACCCAGCGCATTCACACCGCCAAGGCCCATCCCGAGGAACACCGCATCAAACTCGGCACTTAACCCCTCAAGCGTCAGATCAGCGCCCAGCGCCTTGCCGGTCTCAACCGTTATCCCACCAATCTTGAGCAGCCAATCGACCTCACCCTGCGCAAACCCGTCAGGCGTCTTGTAGGTGGCAATCCCGTATTCATTCAGCCCACCCGCCTTGGGTTTCGCGTCATAGACCGCAACATCATGCCCCAGCATCGCCATGCGGTGCGCCGCAGACAGCCCCGCAGGGCCCGCGCCCACAACCGCCACACGCTTGCCCGTAGGCTCTGCGCGCACAAACGGATGCACACCCTGCACCTGCAAATGATCCGTAGCATAGCGTTGGAGTTGCCCGATCAGCACAGGCTTACCCTCGGCCATCTCGCGCACACAGGCCTCTTCACACAGCTGCTCTGTCGGGCACACCCGCGCGCACATACCGCCCATGATATTCTGGCTCAGGATCGTCTTGGCCGCCGCGTCGGGCGTACCCGTAGCGATCTGGCGAATGAACAGCGGTATGTCGATGTCCGTGGGACAGGCCGTGATGCACGGCGCGTCATGGCAAAAGTAACAGCGATCCGCCGCCACCACCGCTTCGTGCTTGTCCAGCGGCGGATGCAAGTCGCTGAAATGCGCCTCATAGGCATCGGGCGCCAACCGCCCCGCCACCACACCAGGCTCAAAAACTCTGTCCGCCATCCATCGATCCTCCGCCAATCACAGGTTTCAAGATAACGCTGGCACAGGTCTATTTTTTTATCAACTGGTAAAAATTATTGTGCAGCCCGTAAGAACACCGCTGCACAATTTTCAGGCAAAGGGGGCTAGTCGACCGCCTCGACGTTTTCGATCAACTCCAAGACCAGTGGACCAACAGCAGTGACAATGCGCTTCACGCCTTCGGGATTGGGGTGAATACCATCCGCCTGAAACCACGCGCCCAGCTTGGCAGGCTCCGCCGTTTCACCCTCCTCGATCAACCCCGCAAAGAAAGTTGCAAGGTAGCCTGTGCCATAGGCCTCCGCCAATTCGGGATAAATCGCATCAAATTGTTGCTTGTACGCCTCGCCGTAATTTCCCGGCGCCTCCAGCCCGATAAGCAGCACTTCAACATCCGCCGCTTCCGCTGCTTTCAAGATGCCTTCAAGGTTGCTGCGCGCCTGCTCTGGCGACAGACCGCGCAGTAGGTCATTGCCCCCCAATGTCACGATCATTGCATCCACATCTGGCGTCAGGGTCCAATCCACGCGGCTCAAACCGCCTGCCGTGGTATCACCCGACACCCCCGCATTGATGAGCCGCACCTCGGCGCCCTGCTGCTCCAGCCAACCCTCCAACTGCGGCACAAAACCATCCGACTGCATCAGGCCATAGCCCTGCGTCAGACTATCCCCCAGCGCCGCAATCACCACTTCGCTAGCTTGGGCAAAACCGGGCACAAAACTGGCACAAACCATAAGAAGCCCTGTCAAAGCCTTGCGCATCGCCATATTCCCTCCATATCCCGTAGGGACGCCATCGAAGGGGCCCCCATGAATAATCCTATTTTCACACTTAAAGATGCAGCCCTACGCCTGAATGGCAATGCCGGACCGGTCGATATTCTCCATGGCATATCCCTTGAGGTGATGGCAGGCGAAAGCATCGGCCTTATCGGTCCCTCTGGTTCTGGCAAATCATCGCTGCTGATGGTCATGGGCGGGTTGGAGCAGGCCACTGGCGGCTCCGTTCATGCCATGGGCGAAGACCTCACCGCAATGGACGAAGACGCGCTCGCCCGCTTTCGCCGTGACCGTATGGGCATCGTGTTCCAGTCGTTCCACCTCATCCCAACAATGACCGCGCTTGAGAATGTCGCAACGCCGCTGGAACTCGCAGGCCACGCAGACGCCTTTGACCGCGCCGCCGAAGCGCTCGAAATCGTAGGTCTCGGGCCCCGCGCAGGTCACTACCCCGCGCAAATGTCAGGGGGAGAGCAGCAGCGCGTGGCCCTCGCCCGCGCCACCGCTCCCCGCCCCGCGATCCTTCTGGCGGATGAGCCGACAGGCAACCTCGACAGCGCCAATGGCGAGGCGATCATGGACCTGCTGTTCAACCTGCGCGACCAATACGGCTCGACCCTCGTGCTCGTGACCCACTCCGACGCGCTGGCCCAACGCTGTGACCGCATCATCACCCTGCGCGATGGTCGCATCGACGACGCCGCAAAAAGCAGCGCAGTCGCATGAGCCTTTCCCTCGCGAGTAAATTCGCCCGCCGTGAGTTGCGCGGCGGCCTGCGCGGCTTCCGCCTGTTCCTCGCCTGTCTCGCCCTCGGCGTGGCCGCTATCGCGGCTGTTGGCTCCGTCCGCTCTGGCATTGAGGCTGGGCTTGAACGCGAGGGTGCCGCAATCCTCGGCGGCGATGTCGAGCTTGAACTGACCTACCGCTTCGCCACCGAGGCAGAGCGCGCGTGGATGCAAGCCCAAGCCACCGCAGTCTCCGAGATCGCCGATTTCCGCTCCATGGCCGTAAAAAATGACGAACGCGCCCTGACCCAGCTCAAGGCCGTCGATGATCTCTACCCCTTGGTCGGCACTGTCGTTCTAGACCCCGCAATCCCCCTCTCCGAGGCGCTTGCCCCGCGCGGCGATCTACCCGGTGCGGTCATGGCCCGTGCGCTGATCGACCGTCTCGGCCTCACCTTGGGCGACACCTTCACCCTCGGCACAAAATCATTCGAACTGCGTGCAGAGCTTGTGATCGAGCCTGACAGCGCAGGTGCTGAATTTGCCCTCGGTCCGCGCACAATGGTTCTGCGCAACAGCCTCGAAGGGTCCAGCCTGCTGGCACAGGGGTCGCGCTTCAACTCCAAATACCGCCTGACCCTGCCCGAAGGGACCGCAATCGACGCGCTGGAAATTGACGCTAAAGAGCAGTTCGCAGGCAGCGGCCTGCGCTGGCAGGATGCCCGCAATGGCGCACCCCAAGTCGCCCAATTCGTTGACCGCCTCAGCGCGTTTCTGATCCTCGTCGGCCTCTCGGGCCTCGCCGTGGGCGGTGTAGGTGTCTCCGCCGCCGTGCGCAGCTACCTCTCCCGCAAAACCGAAGTGATCGCGACATTACGCGCCCTCGGTGCCGACCGCGCCACCATCTTTCAGACCTACTTTATCCAGATCGGCATCCTGTCCCTGCTCGGCGTCACCATCGGCGTCATCCTTGGGGCCGCACTCCCCATTATGGTCGCCCCGATCCTTGAGGCACGCCTGCCGATCCCTACCGCCTTCACCATCTTCCCCGCCCCCCTGATCGAGGCGGGTCTTTACGGCATCCTCACTGCCTTCATCTTTACACTCTGGCCGCTGGCCCGCACCGACCGCGTCCGCGCCGCTACTCTGTTCCGCGACGCTTGGGACGGGGCCAACCGCCTGCCTTCTCTGCCGTTCATCCTCGCCACTCTTGGGGCAATCGCCGCCCTCGTCGGCATGGCAGGTTGGTTCAACGGCAGCTGGTTCCTCACCCTCTGGACCCTCGGTGGCATCGCTGGCGCATTGGCCCTTCTGGCCATCGCTGCTTTCCTCATCCGCATCACGGCTCGTGCGCTCAGCCACCGCCTGCGCGGCCGTCCCCGCTTCCGCTGGGCCATGGCGGCCATTGGCGGCACAGGCGAAGGCGCAGGTGCCGTTGTTCTGTCACTTGGCCTTGGCCTCTCGGTCCTCGCCGCTGTTGGCCAGATCGACGGCAACCTGCGCCAAGCCATCGCAGGAAACCTCCCCGCCATCGCCCCCAGCTACTTCTTTGTGGATATCCAGAAGGACCAGATCGAAGGCTACACCAAACGCCTTGAGGATGACCCCGCTGTCAGCCGCATCGACAGCGCCCCCATGCTGCGCGGCGTATTGACCAAAATCAACGATCGCCCCGCCATTGAGGTCGCTGGCGATCACTGGGTCGTCACAGGCGACCGTGGCATCACCTATGCCGCCCAGCCGAAAGAGGGCGCACTCATCACCGCTGGCGAATGGTGGGCGCCCGATTATTCCGGCCCACCCCAGATCAGTTTCGCACAGGAAGAAGCCGAAGAGATGGGCCTCAACCTTGGCGATACCATCACCATCAACGTGCTGGGCCGCGACATCACGGGTACCATCACCAGCTTTCAGGAGGTCGACTTCTCCACCGCTGGCATCGGCTTTGTCCTCACCATGAACCCCTCCGCGCTGGCAGGCGCGCCCCACAGCTTTATCTCGACCGTCTACGCCGAGCCTGAGGCAGAGGCGCAAATCCTCCGCGATCTCGCAACTGCCTATCCCAACATTACCGCCATCCGCGTGAAGGACGCTATTGACCGTGTGGCAAGTGTGCTTGCCGGCCTTGCCGCTGCTACGTCCTACGGCGCTGCCGCCACGCTGATCACTGGCTTTCTTGTGCTCATCGGTGCTGCCGCAGCAGGGGCAGACGCGCGCACCTATGAGGCCGCAATGCTCAAAACCATGGGCGCGTCGCGCCGCATGATCGCGGCCAGCTTTATCTTGCGCGCAGCACTGCTGGGTCTGGCCGCTGGGGCCATCGCACTCTTCGTCGGTGCCTTGGGCGGCTGGGCCGTCAGCACCTTCGTGATGGAGACGGAGTATCAGGTCATCTGGCCTTCGGCCCTCCTGATAATTGCGGGCGGTATCACGGCCACAGTTCTGGCAGGTCTGGGCTTTGCCCGCCGTGCGCTACAGGCCCGCCCCGCCCGCGTCCTGCGCGCCCGCGAATAATCACAAGGGAGGTACCTCCACAGGTTCCCCCTTTGCCTCCCCTCCCCCAGAGCGTAGATTGCCCGTAACCAAGGAGCGACGACATGTCTGACACCAGCACCGATTCCACCCAAGACGCGAACCTGCCCGCCACACTGGCCCCCGCAGTCACATCCGCCCAGCGCACACAGATCATCAACATCGTGCGCCGCGCCGCCAAAGCCGAGATCATGCCGCGCTTCCGCAATCTGTCAGACGGCGACATCCGTACAAAATCCCACGCAAACGATCTGGTCACCGAAGCCGACACCCGCGCCGAGGCCATGATCACCCGCGCCCTGCAAATCGCCTTCCCCTCCGCACTGGTCATCGGCGAAGAAGCGGTCGCGGCCAAACCAGACCTGCTCGACGGCATTGCCGAAGCACAACTGGCTTTCCACATCGACCCCGTCGACGGCACATGGAATTTCGCTCACGGCCTACCCGTCTTTGGGGTAATCATAGCTGCAACCCGCTATGGCAAGCCTGTGTTTGGCCTGATCTACGACCCCGTCGGGGACGACTGGGCCATCGCGGACGAGGAAATAACGCCCGAGCTACAGCGCCCCTTCGGTGCCAACCGCACACTCAAAGCGGCAGATGCCAAACCCCTTGAAGAGATGTCAGGGATCATCCCGCTCCACCTCTTCCTCAAAGAGAAACAAGCACAGCTCGCCGCAACTTTCCCCGGGTTCGCCCGTGTGAATACGTTGCGCTGCTCTGCCCATGAATACCGCATGCTGGCCCAAGGGCATGTCGATTTCAGCCTGACTGCCCTATTGCACCCATGGGACCATGCCGCAGGCGCGCTGATCGCCGCACGCGCAGGCGCCCATGTGGAAATGCTCGATGGCGGTGACTATGACGCCACGCGCAAAACAGGCCACCTGCTGATCGCGCCGGACAAAGCGTCATGGAGCAAGCTCAAGAAAACCTTCAGCTTCCTGCTTACCGAGACGGAAAAAGCGCCTGAATAGAGCCGAAATTAGGCTCTAACACCTAAGCTATTAACGGATGTATTTCTGATAGGTGGCCTCGGACATCATCTCGTCCATGTCGCCCGCATCATCAATGCTCATCTTGAACAACCAGCCATCGCCCTGCGGATCCTCCGAGATAATCTCGGGGGCCGCTACCAGCCGCTCGTTCACTTCCGTGATCTCGCCATCCAGCGGCGCCAGAATATCAACGGCATCGTCATCCGCCTCGATCACCACAACCGGATCGTCAACAGACACAACGTCACCCTCATCAGGCAGCTCGACAAACTTGGCCTCGCCAAGCTGCTCTGCGCCATATGCGCTCAACCCGACGGTGATTTCATCTTCACCTTCTTCAATGCGCAACCACAGATGCTCTTCGGTAAATTTCATGGCACTGGCCCTCCGTTAATCTGTTCTGCCAAAGGTCTGGACCTTTTTCAATGCACCATCCGCATGGTTGCCCCGATCCCTCTGCGATGGTTAGGTTGGCCCAAACTACACCAATGCAAAGGCACGATATGCATCCCTTCTTTTTCGGCTACGGCAGCCTCGTCAACCGCGACACGCACATCTATGAAAACGCTGCCCGCATACAGCTTAAAGGCTGGCGGCGCACATGGGTTTATACACAGGAACGCGGTCAGGCTTTCCTCAGCGTGATCCCCGATGAAGGCACCACAATCGACGGCCTCATCGCCGAAGTGCCGCACGGCGACTGGGCTGCGTTGGACGCGCGGGAGCACGGCTACGCCCGCCTCGCCTCGGGTCCCGCAATTACGCACCCCGATGATCCCGCGCGCCCCATCTCCCACTACGCCGTCCCGCCCGAGACATGGGTGGAGAGCGCGGACAACCACGTCCTGCTCAGCTATCTCGATGTGGTGGTGCAGGGGTACTTGCGCGAATTCGGCGCAGGCGGTGTGGCGAATTTCTTTGCCACCACGGACCGCTGGGACACCCCCATCCTCAATGACCGCACCGCCCCACGCTATCCGCGCGCGCAATCGCTTAGCGGCCAAGAAACCGCGCTGGTGGACCAGCATCTGGCCCTCAGAAACGCAAAGGTCGTGGCAGAGTAACTCCGCCACGACCCATTATTTCAACGCCTCATCGGTCCCGTCGGTTCCTCATCGGCAGATGCCTCAACCGCGCGCTTTGATAACCTGCAACAGCGGCAGCACGGTCGACATATCAGGCCCGTGCGCCTGACCCGTCAGCGCCTTGCGCAGCGGCATAAACAGTCCCTTACCCTTGCGGCCCGTCGCGTCCTTGACCGCTGCGGTAAAGCTGCCCCAAGTCTCCGCGTCATACTCCCCTTCGGGCAGCATGGTCATCGCTTGGGCGATAAACTCGCGGTCCTCGTCATCAATCACAGGCTCTGCACCCTTGCTGAACATCTCCCACCACGGAGCAAGATCCTGCAACGTGGTGATGTTCTCGCGCGTGACGGCCCAGAACTGCTCCGCTTTGTCGGCAGGCACACCAAGCGCCGCAACATCATCCGCCACATCGGCCAAGGGCAACGCTGCCAGATACTTCGCCGTGAGCGGCTTCAAATCTTCCGCATCAAACTTCGTCGGCGATGAGCCAAAGCGCGCGATGTCAAAGCCCTCGATGAACTCCGCCATATCCGTGCGCAATTCCACAGGGTCGGAAGACCCCAAACGCGACATCAGGCTCAACAACGCCTGCGGTGCAATCCCCGCCTCGCGCAAATCTTTCAGCGCAAGTGTGCCAAGACGCTTCGATAGCGCCTCCCCCTGCGGACCCGTCAGCAATGAGTGGTGCGCAAACGACGGCGGCGTGCCGCCCAGCGCCTGCATGATCTGGATTTGTGTGCCCGTGTTGGTGACGTGATCCGATCCTCGCACAACATGGGTCACGCCCATCTCTGTATCATCCACAACAGAGGCCAGCGTATACAGAATCTGCCCGTCACCACGGATCAGTACAGGGTCGGAAACCGACGCACCATCAATGCTGATATCGCCCAGAATACCGTCGTTCCAAACTATCCGCTCATGCAGCAGCTCAAAGCGCCACACGCCGTCACCACGCTCTGCACGCAATGCGTCCGCTTCATCCGCACTCAATTTCAGCGCCGCACGGTCGTACACAGGCGGCTTACCCATATTCAGCTGCTTCTTGCGCTTGAGGTCGAGCTCGGTGGGCGTCTCGAACGCCTCATAAAACCGCCCCATCTCACGCAGCGCTTTCGCCGCCTCATGGTACTTCTCGATGCGCAGCGACTGACGCTCTACACGGTCCCAATGCAGGCCCAGCCAGTCCAGATCACGCTTGATCCCGTCGACATATTCTTCCTTCGAGCGGTTCGGATCAGTGTCGTCAATCCGCAAGATAAACTCGCCCCCCGCCTTGCGCGCGATGAGGTAATTCATCAGCGCCGTGCGCAGGTTTCCAACGTGAATCCAGCCGGTCGGGGACGGGGCGAAACGGGTAATGGTTTTATCGGACATATATGCCTCCTGTTGCCGCGCTTGCTGGCACAGGTACCGCTGTTTGTCCAGTTAGCGCAGCCTACAGCCTACCCGAAAGGCGCAACCGCGTCAGCGCAAACGCCAGATATTCCGTGCGAAACGAATGCCCACCCTCAAACAGACAAAACGCCAGTACATCGCCACTCGGATTAACCTGCTGGGAACAGCTCGGCGCAGGCGTATCCACCGGCACCGCCGCGCCAAAATCACCCAAGGCCGAATAAATCGCCAGCGCGCTTGAAACCTTCCCCTGACGCGTCGGCCCAATCGCCCGACCGTCCAGCGGCACAGTGCTGTCCGCATCCCCATGAATATGGATCAGGCTCTTGGCAGGTATCGCACAATCACGCTGCGGCTCTAACCAGAACGTCCCCGAATAAGGCACAAACCCCACAAAACTCTCAGGCCGCGCACAGGCAAGGTTCCACACCAACATGCCTCCCGCACTGAACCCGCTCGCAACCAGCCGCGCAGGGTCAACACCGAACTGCGCGCCCGCATCCGCAATCACCGCCGCAACATAATCAAACTCGACCGCCCTCGTGCTGTCAGGTGTGCGCGGCCCGTTGGGCAAATCCCACGTTCCATTAACCCCCTGCAGCGCAATCAGTGCCAACCCCTCGGCATGCACCATCTTGCGCAAACTCCCATTGCGCATCACACCCGCCGCCGTCCCGCGATACCCATGCGCCCAGATCACAGCGCCCACAGGGCCGTCCACCCCCTCAGGCAAGGAGATGCGATAGCTGCGATCCCCAACCATACAGTCACTAACTGCCCAACAGGCATGGGCCACGGGCGCAATCATTAGCGCCAGAATGAAAAGAATAAACCGCATGACATAGCTCCTGTTTTGGCCCCTCATGGTGCAGCAACACCCGTGCCTGTGCAAATCAACGCTACGTGTTCCCACTGCGCCACCGCGCGAGCTCCGCATTGATCGCCTTGGCCACGTCGGCCACAGGCACCTGAAACATCGAACGGCTCAGATAGACCGAGCCCTGCATCAATTTCGCATTCATCTGCGCCCATTTACGTTTGAAAAACGTAAACCGCTGGATATAGCCGTCGTGATCCTTCGCATGGATCACCAGAAATACCTCACCACTGCTCTGCACGGCTTCGGCAAAATCAATCTCATCCCATGCAAGCGGAGGATAGCGCCATGGCACCACCCCTTCAGGCATTAAGGACACAACTGCCGCAGAGCTCAGCGCGCGGTAAAAAATGACAACGGTACAAGCGCCAAAGAACAAGGCTGCAGGCCCACCCGTCAACTACCCTACCAGACCACAACAATCACCGTCATGCCAAATGCAAGGACACCCAAAACCAGCAATGGTTTCCGAGCAGCGCGATAATGGATCGGTAGA
>CAWVWS010000088.1:0-12649 GCA_963933905.1 uncultured Sulfitobacter sp. | reverse complement strand
TCGGTATGAAGCGACGGTCTATTGTGTGAACACCTATGGCAGTTCCGATGTGATCTGGACCGCCGGACCCGACGCGCCCGAGGGGCAGCTCAACATTGAAAAAGATACACTTACGCTTCAGGGGCGCTGCCCCAACGCGCGATAGACAACGACGAGGGGGGTAGGCGGCCCTTTATGCACTGTTATTGCATAACAAGGAACAACCCCGCACATGCAAACAAGGGCAGAAGCCCCCACAGCATATGAGGAAAGTAACATGCGTCATCTTATTCTAACGGTAAGCTTTTTTGCGGTAAGTGCGGGGGCAGTTGCTGCAAAGCCGCCGCTCAGAGAGGTGGCGCGGATTGACCAAGCTGTTTTTGATGTTGCTGTTGCAGACCAGATACGCAAGAAGTGCCCCGACATTGCACCCCGCGTCGTTAAGGCGCTGTCGCTCTACCGTGCAACACGTAAACATGCACGTGAGTTAGGGTATACAGACGACGAGATTGAAGCCTATGGCGACGCGGGGAAGGCGTGGATGCGTGCAAAAGGCGAGGCATATTTACGGTCGAACGGGGTTGTGACCTCTGATCCGCAAAGCTATTGCGCGCTTGGGCGTAAAGAGATTCAAAAAGCGAGCCGCATCGGCTCATTGCTGAGAGAAAAGTGATATCATGAGTGACATTCGCAAGATCATCATCGACGGTAAAGAAGTTGAAGCCGAAGGGGCGATGACGCTCATTCAGGCGTGTGAGCAGGCGGGCGTGGAAGTGCCGCGGTTCTGTTATCACGAGCGGCTGACGATTGCTGGCAACTGCCGGATGTGTCTTGTGGAAGTTGTGGGCGGTCCACCCAAGCCTGCCGCGTCTTGTGCGATGCAGGTGCGCGATTTGCGCCCTGGTCCCGAGGGCCAGCCGCCTGTGGTCAAAACCAACAGCCCGATGGTCAAGAAGGCCCGTGAAGGTGTGATGGAATTCCTGCTCATCAACCACCCGCTGGATTGCCCGATCTGCGATCAGGGCGGCGAGTGTGATTTGCAAGACCAAGCGATGGCCTATGGCGTGGATTTCTCCCGCTACCGCGAACCAAAGCGTGCGACCGAAGACCTTGATCTGGGCCCGCTGGTCGAGACGCATATGACGCGCTGTATTTCGTGTACCCGATGTGTACGCTTTACCACCGAAGTGGCAGGCATTGCGCAGATGGGCCAGACGGGCCGCGGCGAAGATGCGGAGATCACATCCTATCTGGGTCAGACGCTGGACAGTAACATGCAGGGCAACATCATTGATCTGTGCCCTGTGGGTGCGCTGGTGTCCAAGCCTTACGCGTTCACCGCGCGTCCATGGGAATTGAGCAAGACCGAGTCGATTGATGTGATGGATGCGCTTGGCTCGAACATCCGCGTTGATACGAAGGGGCGCGAAGTGATGCGTTTCCTGCCGCTCAACCATGACGGTGTGAACGAGGAATGGATTTCCGATAAAACGCGTTTCGTTTGGGACGGTCTGCGCAAGCAGCGTTTGGACACGCCTTATATTCGTGAGAACGGAAAGCTGCGCAAAGCGGAGTGGCCCGAGGCGCTTGCCGCTGTGGCGGCGGCGATGAAGGGTAAGAAGGTTGCAGGCTTGGTCGGTGATCTGGCCTCGGTTGAGGCGGCGTTTGCGCTCAAGCAGATGATCGACGGGCAGGGCGGTGTTGTTGAATGTCGCACTGACGGGGCCAAACTGCCGAGCGCCAATCGCGCTGGTTATGTTGGAACTGCGGCGATTGAGGATATTGATACGGCCGAGGCGATCATGCTGATCGGGACAAATCCAGCCGTGGAAGCGCCTGTGTTGAATGCGCGCATTCGCAAGGCATGGACCAAAGGTGCCGGTGTTGGTGTCGTTGGGCCGCAGGTCGATCTGACCTATGAGACAATGCACATTGGCGACAGTCCGACGATTATGAATGATCTGCTCAAGCGCGATCATACGGATGTGCAGGGCAAACAATCGGTCATCATTATCGGTATGGGCGCATTGGCGCGGGCTGATGGTGCTGCGGTTCTGGGCGCTGCGATGGCTCTGGCCGAGGCGACAAAGTCCAAGTTCATGGTTTTGCACACGGCTGCTGGTCGTGTGGGTGCGATGGATATTGGTGCGACAAATGATGGTGGTGTTGCTGCGGTTACACGGGCCGAGGTCATCTATAACCTTGGCGCGGACGAGGGCGACATTCCTGCGGGTCCGTTTGTGATCTATCAGGGCAGCCATGGCGACCGTGGTGCGCACCGCGCCGACATCATTCTGCCCGCAGCGGCCTATACCGAAGAGGGTGGATTGTTTGTGAACACCGAAGGGCGGCCACAATTGGCGCAGCGTGCAGGGTTTGCACCGGGTCAGGCCAAGGAAAACTGGGCCATTCTGCGTGCATTGAGTGCAGAACTGGGTGAGGCATTGCCATACGATTCGCTGGCAGCATTGCGCGCGGCACTTGTCAAAGCGCACCCGCATCTGGGCCGTGTTGATGGATTGGCTGAAAATGAGTGGGCAGCGGAGCCTTTGGGTAAGATGGCTGATGGTGCGATTGCCTATGCGATTTCTGATTTCTACCTGACAAACCCGATTGCACGGGCCTCCAGCCTGATGGCGGAGCTTTCTGCCGGTGCAAAAGCGCGTCGCACCGAGGCATTGGCAGCGGAGTGAAACATAGGTCTTATGGCGCTCGCCGCTTGTGAGCCTGCCACTCCGACAGCAGAAGATTTCATCCCTGAATACAAAGGGGTGAAAACTGTGCTGCTTGATGGTGATCTGGTGCAGTTTAATGTTGCTATGACAAAGGCGCGCGCGTCAGAAAATGTCGCTGCCTATGCAGAATGTGCTGCAGCGCAGTACGCGCTCATTAGGGGCTACGGATTTGCACGTCATGTACGCACAAATGTGGCGATTGAGGGTGGCATTTGGCGTGCTGATGCTGTTTACACAATCTCGCCGAGCCTGCCATCAGGCTTGAAGACTATTGATGCTGAGGTGGTGACGCAAAACTGCCGTGAACAAGGCATCCCGACGGTGTGAGGACCTATGGCTGACTTCTTTTTAAACACGACACTGGGGATGATAATGCTGATCGTCGGTCAGATTTTCCTCGTTGTGATTCCTTTGCTCGTGGCATTGGCGTTCCTCATGTATCTGGATCGCAAGATCTGGGCCTCGGTGCAGTTGCGTCGCGGTCCAAACGTGGTGGGGGTCTATGGCCTGCTGCAATCCTTTGCGGATTTTGGTAAATACATCGTCAAAGAGATTGTTGTTCCTGCGGGTGCGGACCGTCCGGTATTCTTTATGGCACCGATGGTGACGCTTGTTATGGCGCTGGTCGCGTGGGCGGTGATCCCGTTCAACGATGGCTGGGTGCTGTCGGATATTAACGTGGCGATCCTGTTTGTCTTCGCGGTCTCCTCTTTGGAGGTTTACGGCGTAATTATGGGCGGCTGGGCCTCGAACTCGAAATACCCATTCCTTGGTTCCCTGCGCTCTGCCGCGCAGATGATTTCTTATGAAGTCTCGATCGGTTTGATCATCATTGGTGTGATTATCTCCACAGGGTCGATGAACTTTAGCGGTATCGTTGAAGCGCAGAAGAGCGACTATGGTTTTCTGAGCTGGTACTGGTTGCCGCACTTCCCCATGCTGATCCTCTTCTTTATCTCGGCGTTGGCTGAAACCAACCGTCCACCGTTCGATTTGCCAGAGGCGGAATCGGAATTGGTTGCGGGGTATCAGGTTGAGTATTCCTCCACCCCATTCCTGCTGTTCATGATCGGTGAACTGGTGGCGGTCGTGCTGATGTGTGCGCTGATCTCATTGATGTTCTTTGGCGGTTGGTTGTCGCCGATCCCTGGTTTGCCTGACGGTATCTTCTGGATGATCGCCAAGATGGGCATCGTTTTCTTCTTCTTCTCGCTGATCAAAGCGATTACACCGCGCTACCGCTATGACCAGCTGATGCGTCTGGGTTGGAAAGTGTTCCTGCCGTTCTCATTGTTCTGGGTGGTATTTGTGGCATTCGCGGCAAAGTTCGAATGGTTCTGGGGCATTTACGCCCGTTACACGGTAGGAGGCTGATATGACTGACTATACCCGCCATGCGAAGTATTTCCTGCTGCAGGATTTCTACCAAGGTATGAAGCTGGGCATTAAGTACATGTTCAAGCCGAAGGCGACGATCAACTATCCGCACGAGAAGGGGCCACTGTCGCCCCGTTTCCGCGGCGAGCATGCGTTGCGCCGGTATGCCAATGGTGAAGAGCGCTGCATCGCGTGCAAGCTGTGTGAGGCTGTGTGCCCTGCGCAGGCGATCACGATCGATGCAGAGCCGCGCGAGGATGGTTCGCGCCGCACCACACGCTATGACATCGACATGACCAAGTGCATCTACTGTGGTTTCTGTCAGGAAGCCTGCCCTGTGGATGCGATTGTCGAGGGGCCGAATTTCGAGTTCTCCACCGAGACGCGCGAAGAGCTTTATTACGACAAGAACAAGCTGCTGGAGAACGGTGACCGTTGGGAAGCCGAGATCGCACGCAACCTCGAGATGGATGCACCTTACCGATGACCGATAAAAACCCATGGGAAGATATGATGCGCCAAGCGCAGGAGATGGCTAAGTCCTTTCCTGCGATGGATGCGTTCTCGGTCAAGGGTTTTGAGGACATGATGGGGAAGATGCCGAAGGACATGATGGAAACGTTCTTTGGCAATAAGATGAACCCTGACGGGTTGGACGCCAAGACGCGGCTTTTGCTGACGCTGGCAGGGCTAACCATGCAGGGTGCGCAGAATGAGATTGCGGTGCGCCAGACCGTGCGTCATGCCATTGAAGCGGGCGCGCATAAGCAACAGATAATCGAGACTATTGGCCAGATGGCGCTGTTTGCGGGCATACCCGCGATGCAGCGCGCGACCGAGATTGCCCAGCCCGTGTTGGACGAAATGGCGGCGGCCAAGGCCAAATCGGATACCAAGGAAGGTGACGCATGAGCGTTTTTGCATTCTATTTATTTGCGGTTTGCGTGATTGCAGGAGGGCTGTTCACAGTCATCAGCCGTAATCCTGTGCATTCGGTTTTGTGGCTGATCCTGTCGTTCCTCTCTGCGGCTGGCTTGTTCGTGCTGCTGGGTGCTGAGTTTGTGGCGATGTTGCTGATTATTGTTTATGTGGGCGCGGTTGCGGTCTTGTTCCTGTTTGTCGTGATGATGCTCGACATCGACTTTGCCGAGTTGAAGGCGGAAATGGCGAAATACATGCCACTGGCGCTGCTGATCGGGCTGATTATCCTGATGCAATTTGTGATGGCCTTTGGCGCATGGGAAGCGAATGAGGCGGCTGAGGGGCTGCGCCAGCAAGTGACCAACCCGCAAGTCATGAATACGGCGGCCTTGGGCCTGATCCTCTATGACGAGTATTTTCTGGTGTTCCAACTGTCGGGTCTGATCCTGCTGGTGGCGATGATTGGTGCGATTGTGCTGACCCTGCGCCATCGCAAGGATGTGAAACGGCAGGATGTGGTTGCCCAGATGATGCGCGATCCGGCCAAGGCGATGAAGATACACGATGTGAAGCCGGGGCAGGGCCTGTAAGACAGAGAGCTCTGCGACGGTTGCGCGCGGAATTTTCGAAAATTCCGGACCGGTTTCTTTGAAAGAAAACGACTTCCGGGGCAGATAATAGACTGGGAAAATCAGGGCTTGGCGCGCTGGTGATCCCGTGAAATACGGCACAGCGGACAGCCACCCCGTGCCAAAAATACTATCCCCGCAAACGGGGGGAAACTGAGGGACGACATGATCGGACTGGAACATTATCTGACAGTGGCGGCGACGCTGTTTGTCATTGGCATCTTTGGCCTCTTTCTTAACCGCAAGAATGTGATCATCCTGCTCATGAGCATCGAATTGATGCTCTTGGCGGTAAACATCAATCTGGTCGCCTTCTCCAGTTTCCTCGGGGACATGGTCGGGCAGGTCTTTACCCTCTTTGTTCTAACGGTTGCTGCTGCGGAAGCGGCGATTGGTCTGGCCATTCTGGTCTGTTTCTTCAGAAACCGCGGCACCATTGCCGTGGAAGACGTCAACGTGATGAAGGGCTGAGGACATGGAACTGACACTTCTCTTCGCCCCGCTGATCGGCGCCCTTCTGTGTGGATTTGGCTGGAAAATTATTGGCGAGAACGCGGCATGCTGGATTGCGACAGGTGGTCTGTTCCTCTCTGCGATCCTGAGCTGGATTGTTTTCCTGACCTTTGACGGCACCACCGAAGTTGTGCCGATCCTGAAGTTTATCGAGAGTGGCACGCTGAGCACGGATTGGGCGATCCGTCTGGACCGTCTGACCGCGATCATGTTGATCGTTATCACCACTGTCTCCAGCCTCGTGCACCTCTATTCCTTTGGCTATATGGCCCACGACGAGCATTTCGGCGAAGGTGTCAGCTATAAGCCGCGTTTCTTTGCGTATCTGTCCTTCTTCACCTTTGCGATGTTGATGCTGGTAACGTCGGACAACCTTGTTCAGATGTTCTTTGGTTGGGAAGGGGTGGGCGTTGCCTCCTATCTTCTCATTGGTTTCTATTACAAAAAGCCCTCTGCCAATGCCGCCGCGATCAAAGCCTTTGTGGTCAACCGTGTGGGTGATTTCGGTTTTGCGCTGGGTATCTTTGCTATCTACCTGATGTTTGACAGCATCGAGTTTAGCGTGATCTTTGCCGATGTACCGCAATACGCGGATGAGACGCTGACCTTCCTGTGGCGCGATTGGGCCGCGTTGGAAATCATCGCCTTCCTGCTGTTCGTCGGTGCGATGGGTAAGTCGGCGCAGTTGTTCCTGCACACATGGTTGCCGGATGCGATGGAAGGTCCGACGCCTGTGTCGGCGCTGATCCACGCGGCGACGATGGTAACGGCGGGTGTCTTCCTTGTGTGCCGTATGTCACCGATCATGGAATTCGCACCAAGCGCGATGATGTTTGTGACCATCCTTGGTGCGACCACGGCATTTGTTGCGGCGACCATCGGTCTGGTCCAGACGGATATCAAACGGGTTATTGCTTATTCCACCATGTCGCAGCTGGGCTATATGTTCGTTGCGGCGGGTGTGGGCATGTATTCGGCGGCGATGTTCCACCTGCTGACGCATGCCTTTTTCAAGGCGATGCTGTTCCTCGGCGCAGGCTCGGTCATTCATGCGATGCACCATGAGCAGGACATGACCAACTACGGCGGTTTGCGGAAGAAGATTCCTTATACTTTTGCTGCGATGATGATCGGCACGCTGGCCATCACGGGTGTTGGTATTCCGGTCTGGATTTTGAAGTTCGGTGAAATTCCGATTGGTTTTGCGGGTTTCCAGTCCAAGGATGCGATTGTGGAGAGTGCCTTTGCTGCGGGGTCCATGTACGGGTTCTGGATGCTGGTGATTGCAGCACTTTTCACAAGCTTCTATAGCTGGCGTTTGATGTTCCTCACCTTTTACGGTGAGGCGCGTGGCGACAAGCATACCCATGAGCATGCACACGAGAGCCCGATGGTTATGTTGCTGCCGCTGGGCGTTCTGGCGCTGGGGGCGATGCTGGCTGGTATGGTCTCGTATAGCTCCTTCTTTGGTCACACCGACAAGGTCGCGAAGTTCTATGGCATTCCCTATGCCGAGGCGGCGGCGCATGGTGAGGATAAGGTCGAGGGTGCCGAGACATCCCATGGTGATGCGGCCACCGAGGGTGGCAAGGCCGAGCACCACTATGTCTTTGCGGGCAAACCGGGGGAGGGCGCGCTCTATATTGCTCCTGACAATACGCTGCTCGATGATGCGCATAAGGTGCCCTATTGGGTGAAAACCTCGCCCTTTGCCGCGATGCTGATCGGTTTCTTCTTTGCGTGGCTCTTCTATATCAAGAACCCGTCGCTGCCTGGTCGTTTGGCCGTGAACCAGAAGCATCTCTACCAGTTCTTCCTGAACAAATGGTACTTTGACGAGCTTTACGACTTTCTCTTTGTGCAGCCAGCCAAGGCGATTGGCCGCTTCTTGTGGAAGCAAGGGGACGGGCGTGTGATTGATGGCGGTCTGAACGGGCTGGCCATGGGGATCATTCCGTTCTTCACCCGCCTCGCTGGTAAGGCGCAGTCCGGTTATATCTTTACTTATGCCTTCGCCATGGTGATCGGGATTGCGATCCTTGTGACATGGATGACGATGACTGGAGGAGCGAACTGATGGAAAATAATCTTCTGTCCATCGTGACGTTTATTCCCGCGTTTGCCGCCGCTATTTTGGCCGTATTCCTGCGCGGTGACGATGAAGCGGCACAGCGCAATGCCAAGTGGCTGGCGCTGGTGGCGACGACGTTTACCTTCATCGCGTCCGTGGTGATGTATCTCCAGTTTGACAGCACGAACACGGCGTTCCAGCTGATTGACGAGGGTGAATGGCTTTTGGGTCTGAACTACCGCGTTGGCGTGGACGGGATTTCGATCCTGTTTGTGATGCTGACCACGTTTATGATGCCGCTGGTGATTGCCGCGTCATGGGATGTGAATGTGCGGGTCAAAGAATACATGATGGCGTTTCTTATTCTTGAGACGCTGATGATCGGTGTGTTTGTCTCGCTTGATCTGATCCTGTTCTATCTGTTCTTTGAGGCGAGTCTGATCCCGATGTTCCTGATTATCGGGATTTGGGGCGGGGCGAACCGCATCTACGCAAGCTTCAAGTTCTTCCTCTATACCTTCTTTGGCTCCGTGCTGATGCTGGTGGCGATGGTTGCGATGTTTGCGGATGCAGGCACGACCTGTATCGGTGGCTGCTCCATCAGCCTGCTCAACCATACGTTTGCTTCCGAGAGCTTTAGCATCATGGGCTGGCAGGTTGTGGGTGGCATGCAGACGCTGATGTTCCTCGCGTTCTTTGCCAGCTTTGCAGTGAAAATGCCGATGTGGCCTGTGCACACGTGGTTGCCTGATGCGCACGTACAGGCGCCGACGGCGGGTTCTGTTGTGCTGGCGGCGATCCTGCTCAAGATGGGTGGTTACGGATTTTTGCGCTTCTCGCTGCCGATGTTTCCTGTCGGCTCCGAAGTTGTTGGACCGCTGATCCTTTGGATGTCGGCGATTGCGATTGTCTATACCTCGCTGGTGGCGCTGGTGCAGGAAGATATGAAAAAGCTGATTGCCTACTCCTCGGTTGCGCACATGGGTTTTGTGACGATGGGTATCTTCTCCACCAACCAGCAGGGGCTGGATGGGGCGATTTTCCAGATGATCAGCCACGGGTTTATCTCGGGTGCGTTGTTCCTCGCGGTGGGTGTGATTTACGACCGTATGCACACGCGTGAGATTGACGCTTATGGTGGTCTGGTAAACCGGATGCCTGTTTATGCGATGCTGTTCATGCTGTTCACCATGGCGAACGTGGGCCTTCCGGGCACATCCGGCTTTGTTGGTGAATTCCTGACGCTGATGGCGGTGTTCCAAGTGAACACTTGGGTGGCCGCAGTTGCGACCACAGGTGTGATCTTCTCGGCGGCTTACGCGCTGTGGCTGTACCGCCGCGTGGTGATGGGTGACCTGATCAAGGAAAGTCTGAAAGCGATCACGGATATGAATGCCCGCGAGAAGTGGATTTTTGCACCGCTGGTGGTGATGACGCTGCTGCTGGGGATTTATCCTGCGCTCATTCTGGATGTGATCGGGCCGTCTGTTGCGGCGCTGGTTGAAAACTATGATACGGCCGTTGCCGCAGCCGAGGCTGTGACGCACACCGCCGAAGCCCATAATTAAGGGACAAGACATGACTAACGATATCCTAGTGATCCTGCCCGAAATTATCCTCGCACTCAGCGCTATTGCGGCGCTGATGGTGGGGGCCTACGGCGGGCAGGACAAGCTGGCACGCCCGATCCTTTGGGGCATCTCCGCAGTTTTGGTTGTTGTCGCCCTGATGGTTGCGGGCAGCTCGGGCGATACAGTCCTTGCCTTTAACGGTATGTTTGTGAACGACGGTTTTGCGCGTTTTGCCAAGGTTGTGATCCTGATCTCGGCAGCCTGTGTGTTGATCATGTCCGAGGCCTACATGAAAAAGCGTGATCTGCTGCGGTTTGAATATCCGATCCTTGTGGCGCTGAGCGTTGTCGGCATGATGATGATGGTTTCTGCCGGTGATCTGATCGCCCTTTATATGGGGTTGGAGCTTCAGTCTCTCGCTCTTTATGTCGTGGCATCCTTGCGCCGTGACAGCGTGAAATCGACCGAAGCAGGCCTCAAGTATTTCGTGCTGGGTGCGCTGTCCTCTGGTCTGCTGCTGTATGGTGCGTCGCTGGTGTACGGCTATGCGGGGACGACATCGTTTGAAGGTATTATGACCACGGCGCAGGCAGGGGACATGTCGCTTGGGATGCTCTTTGGTATCGTGTTCCTGATTTCCGGCATGGCGTTCAAAGTGTCGGCTGTGCCGTTCCACATGTGGACGCCAGACGTTTATGAAGGCTCACCGACGCCTGTGACCGCCTTCTTCGCAACGGCGCCTAAAGTGGCAGCCATGGGTCTGTTTGCACGCGTGCTGCATGATGCGTTCGGCAATGCGGTGAGCGATTGGCAACAGATCTTGGCGCTGCTGTCGGTGCTGTCGATGTTTCTTGGTGCGGTTGCGGCGATTGGCCAGACCAACATCAAACGTCTGATGGCCTATTCCTCGATTGCCCATATGGGTTATGCGCTGATGGGCCTTGCGGCGGGAACGGCCTTTGGCGTTCAGGCGATGCTGATCTATATGGCGATCTATGTGACGATGAACATCGGTGTCTTTGCTTTCATTCTTCTGATGGAGAAGGATGGCCAGCCTGTCACCGATATTTCCGCGCTGAGCCTTTATTCCAAAAACAACCCGGGCCGTGCGCTCACATTGCTGGTGCTGATGTTCAGCCTTGCGGGTGTGCCGCCGTTCCTCGGGTTCTTTGGTAAGCTTTATGTCTGGCGTGCGGCACTTGAAGGTGGGCTGACATGGCTTGTTATTGCAAGTGCGGTCGCTTCTGCGATTGGTGCCTATTACTATCTGCGGATCGTGTTCCTCATGTACTTTGGTGAGGATCGCTCCGATGCGGTAGACAGCAACCGTGGCGGCCTTTTGAGTGGTTTCCTTGTTGTCTCTGCGGTGATCATGCTGGTGGGGATCATCAACATGTTTGGTGTCGAGGGTGTTGCAGGGTTGGCGGCGGCGACGCTTGTTAACTAAGCTGTCCCATGGCTGATTGGCCCAATGGCTATACGCGGCATGTCTTTGACACGCTGGATTCCACATTGTCCGAGGCGGCGCGCATGGCGCCGACGCTGCAAGGTCCTGCGTGGATTTTGGCGATCGAGCAGACGGCGGCACGGGGGCGGCGCGGGCGGGCGTGGTCAACTCCGCGCGGGAATTTTGCAGGCACTTTGATTATGCGCCGTATTGGCAGCCCTGCGGATGCGGCGCTGCGCAGTTTTGTGGCGAGCCTTGCGCTGCGCGAGGCCTTTGTTGCGGTGACGGGGCAGGAGGCGGCTTTTGCGCTCAAGTGGCCCAATGATGTTTTGCTCAACGGTGGAAAAGTTGCGGGGATCCTGTTGGAGACTGTGGGTGAGAATTTGGTCATCGGGATTGGTGTGAACCTTGCCCATGCGCCGACGCCCGAGCAGGTGGAGCAGGGGGCAGTGACGCCTGTGAGTGTGTTAGGCGAGACAGGATTGAGTGTTGCGCCTGCCGCTTTCCTTGATGCGCTGGCCAGCGCCTATGCGCGGATGGAGGATCAGTTTACAACATACGGCTTTGCGCCCATTCGCACGGCGTGGTTGTCCCATGCGGCGCGGATTGGTGAAGTTGTGACGGCACGTACCATGCGTGATGAGACGATTGGTGTCTTTGAAGATGTGGACGCAAGCGGTAACCTCATCCTCAACACGGCAAAAGGTCGCGTGGCGATTACGGCTGCGGATGTCTATTTCTAAAAGTGTAAGGAGGGCGGAACATGCTCTTGGCGATTGATTGCGGTAATACGAATACCGTGTTTTCCATTTGGGACGGGACTGATTTTATCGCCACATGGCGCACGGCCACCGAATGGCAGCGCACGGCGGACCAGTATTATGTCTGGTTGTCTACCCTGATGTCGCTGAACAAGATTGACGCTGAAATTACCGATATGGTGATTTCGTCCACTGTGCCGCGTGTGGTGTGGAACTTGCGGGTGCTGGCGGATCGGTATTTCCATACCCGTCCAATGGTGGTGGGCAAGCCGGAATGTTCTTTGCCTATCGATGTGCGGGTGGATGCGGGGACGGCGGTGGGGCCGGACCGCTTGGTAAATACGGTGGCGGGGTTTGACCTTTATGGTGGTGATCTGATCATCGTTGATTTTGGCACGGCGACCACGTTTGATGTGTCCGATACGGATGGTGCGTATATCGGTGGTGTGATTGCGCCCGGTGTGAACCTCAGCCTTGAGGCGCTGCACCAAGCGGCGGCAGCATTGCCCCATGTTGATATTACCAAACCGCAGACCGTTATCGGAACAAACACAGTGGCCTGCATACAATCGGGTATTTTTTGGGGCTATGTCGGCCTGATCAATGGCCTGTGTGAACGGATAAAGGGCGAGTACGACCGCCCCA
>CAWVWS010000087.1:0-12674 GCA_963933905.1 uncultured Sulfitobacter sp. | reverse complement strand
AAAGAGTATTCGCCCGTTACGCGCACATCTGGCGCAAATAGCTAGCCGCGTTTGCGCACCCAGCGGTGCAGCACATCAGGCCCCACGGCCCGCGTCTCCACCAAATCAAACCGCGGCGCAGCCCCCAAGCGAGACAGCCCCATCGGCCCGATCCCCGCCAGACCTTCGGCCCCGATCACAACACCTGCCGTAAATCCAACCAGCTCATCCACCAGATCCGCCCGAAGCAAGCTCACCGCAATCGCAGATCCCCCTTCCGAGAACACCCGCGTCAGCCCATGAGTGCCAAGCTGACGCATCACATCGCCCATATCCAACTGCCCGCCAGCCGCACGACAGGGCAGCATCACCGCCCCCATCCCGCGCCACGCATCAACCAATGCCTCAGGCGCATCCGCTCCGTGACACAGGATCAGCGGCACATCACCCGCCGTCTGCGCCAGCTTTCCTGTCAACGGAATGTCCAACCGCCGCGACACCACAACCCGCGCAGGCTGCCGCACCACTCCTAAATCGCGCACCGTCAGGCTCGGATCATCTCTGCGTACAGTGCCGCCGCCCACCATCACTGCATCATGGCTGGCACGCATGCCATGCACCAAACGCCGCGCGCCACCCTGCGTGATCCACTGGCTCTCACCCGTTGCCGTGGCAATGCGCCCGTCAAACGATGACGCCAGCTTGAGCGTCACCATAGGACGCCCCAACTCCACCCGACTGAAAAATCCGATATTGTCCTGACGGGCCTGCGCTTCCAGCACCCCCGTCACAACTTCGATCCCCGCATCGCGCAACATCGCAATGCCGCGACCCGCCACGCGGCTGTCAGTATCACCAACGGCAACAACAACCCGCGCAACGCCTGCATCAATCAATGCCTGCGCACAGGGCGGTGTCTGGCCCTCATGCGCACAAGGCTCCAATGTCACAAAAACATCCGCCCCTCGCGCAGCTTCCCCCGCTTGGGCCAGCGCCTGTGTCTCCGCATGCGGACGACCAGAGGGCGCAGTCCACCCGCGCCCCACAATCAGTCCATCAGACACCACAACACAGCCCACCGCAGGGTTAGGCCAAGTGTAACCTAACCCGCGCCGCCCCAAGGACAGCGCGAGGGCCATGTAGCGTTTATCGCTCAAGTCTCGGATTCAGGTGGCGTATCGGGCCGCAGCTCTTGGACAAACTTGTCAAAGTCATCCGCCTGCTGGAAGTTTTTGTAAACGCTCGCAAACCGCACATAAGCGACTGTGTCAATCCGCGCCAGCGCCTCCATCACGATCTCGCCGATCTGCTTGGACCCGACATCCGTTTCGCCCATGCTCTCCAGCCGCCGCACGATGCCACTGATCATCTGATCAATGCGTTCGGGCTCGATCGGGCGCTTCTGCATCGAAATGCGAATGGAGCGTTCCAGCTTGTCGCGGTCAAAATCCTCGCGCTTGCCGGATGTCTTGATCACCACCAGATCGCGCAACTGTACGCGCTCATATGTGGTAAACCGCCCGCCGCAGGCAGGGCAAAACCGTCTGCGGCGAATGGATACATGATCCTCCGCCGGTCGGCTGTCTTTAACTTGTGTATCTACATTTCCGCAAAATGGGCAGCGCATTGGCTGTGTCCCCTTGTTCCTGATCCGCCTCTATTGTGGGATCACCGCCCCACTTACCCACAGGTATAGGCGAACCCATAGGTTTTGGGTAGCCTAGAAATGTGACACAATATGCGGGGTGTGGTGCGACGGACTCTGTGCCTCAGTCGCTTCGGAAATGTGCGGCAACTTTGCGAACATGCGGGGCATCGCGATGCTCGAACAGATAGATGCCCTGCCATGTCCCCAGAACCAGCGCGCCATGACGGATCGGAATGCTCAAACTCACAGGCAGCATCGCCGCCTTGATATGCGCAGGCATGTCGTCTGGCCCCTCCAGTGTATGCACCAGATAGGACATCTGCGCCGTATCACTGCGCGGGACCAAACGGCTGAAATAAGCCTGCAAATCGCGCTGCACATCCGGATCAGCATTCTCCTGAAGGAGCAAGGAAGCGGAGGTATGCTGCACCAACAATGTCAGCAAGCCGTCCCCCGCCCCAGCAACCCAATGCGCCACATCGCGGGTAAACTCATAGAGCGCGGGCCCCCGTGTCGCGATCTCGAATGTGGTTTGCATGCCTATTTGGTCGAGCGCGTGAAAGCATCACGGCAAAAGCGCCGCGCCGTGGCAGATTTGACCATGGTACCCACAACTTCAACAGTCAGCGTATTGCGCCGCGGCGTCGCAGGCAGCCCCGCCCTACTCAGGCTAAAGACGACACCCTGCCGCCCCTTGGCCGTTTTTGCAGGTCCCAGCGGACTGCGCAGGTAAATCGGCGTGGTCTCGGACAATCCGCGCCTCGCTTCAACATAACTCGCCGCCGCACACCACAACTCTGCCGTGCCCATTTGCCGTTGTCTGATCACTTCAAAATTGCCTCCCCCCATGGGGTTTATGACAAATTGCGCCTCTTCACCCAGTGTTGCCGCCTGTACGCCAAACCCTGCGCAACTTACCAACGCGGCAAGGATTGCCGCCCTCATGGCCGACTTCCCGAGCGCAGCAACTTGTGATCCGCACAAAATCCGATCGCATGCCCGACGCCCATGTTGGCACCGGCATTACGCAACGTCAGACCAACAATCGTGACGGGCGTGCGTGACTGGCCCGCGCCCTCCAGCGTGAAGGTCACACTGCCGCGCCCCTTGGTCCCCTCGGCCACATATATCCGCTGTGGCGCACGCGCGCCCTCTACGCTTCGGGCATAGTCAGCAGCAGCGCACCACATGCCGCGCGCACCGACACCCGCATCACCCTGCACGGAAAACCCGCCCGATACAGGCACAACCTGCACACCATTTTGCGCGGTAAACTCTTGTGCAGCAGCGGGACCAGCCCCCATCAGGGCAATCGCCCCACACATCAATAAACGGCTCATCTTCAATCCCTTCTCAACAAACGGTTGATTATATCAAAATCATCACGGCGACAAAACTGGATCGCATGGGCAATCGGCAGCCCTACCCCAACCTGCGAGGTGTTGAGCGAAGTGGACCGGAACGGCCCCTGCGTCAGAGCGGCTGCGTTGGTCTTAAAAACAACCGACTTGCGCCCCTTAACACTGCGCGACGGACCACGTGCGTCGCGGATATACACCCGCCCCTTAGCCCCCAGTCGCCGCTCCGCATATTCCGCTGCCGCACACCACATCCCGCGTGGTCCCTCACCCCGCGCCTCGATCACCTCAAAAGTGGAGCCGCCCAAGGGGACCACATTCAGATCATTCACAGCACGGTAGGTCTGGGCCTGAGCTGCGAGCGGCGCAGCCAGAGCAAGCACAACAGCATATATTAAAGAGCGCATGGCAGATTTCTCCTTTGGATATACCCATTAGATAGGTGCCACAGCCCAGAGGTAAAAATCAAAGCCCCGTGACCAGCATGTTACCGCCACCTACCATGGAGTCAGAATTTTTCAAAAATTCTAGGCCCATTTTTTCGCAAAAAACTGCTTCCCGCTGCCAACCGCATCCTCAAAACGAAAAAGCCCCGCCAGAGGCATGCTCGGGCGGGGCTTCAAATCTATCACGACCGCTTACTGGTCGAGGAAACTGCGAAGCTTGCGCGACCGGCTTGGATGCTTGAGTTTGCGCAGCGCTTTCGCTTCAATCTGGCGGATACGTTCGCGCGTCACGCTGAACTGTTGACCCACCTCTTCCAGCGTGTGATCGGTGTTCATCCCGATGCCGAAACGCATGCGCAGCACCCGCTCCTCGCGTGGTGTCAGGCTCGCCAGAACCCGCGTGGTGGTTTCCTTGAGGTTTTCCTGAATGGCACTGTCCAAAGGCAGCACAGCATTCTTATCCTCGATGAAATCACCCAGCTGGCTGTCTTCCTCGTCGCCAATCGGCGTCTCCAGCGAAATCGGCTCCTTGGCGATTTTCATCACCTTGCGCACCTTCTCCAGCGGCATTTGCAGCTTTTCGGCCAATTCTTCCGGCGTCGGCTCACGGCCAATCTCGTGCAGCATCTGACGGCCTGTACGTACCAGCTTGTTGATCGTCTCGATCATATGCACAGGGATACGGATGGTCCGCGCCTGATCCGCGATAGAGCGTGTGATCGCCTGACGGATCCACCACGTCGCATAGGTCGAGAATTTATAGCCACGGCGATATTCGAACTTATCAACCGCTTTCATCAAACCAATGTTACCTTCCTGAATAAGATCAAGGAATTGCAGGCCACGGTTCGTGTATTTCTTTGCGATCGAGATCACCAGACGCAGGTTCGCTTCGACCATTTCTTTCTTGGCCTGACGGGCTTCTTTCTCGCCCTTCTGAACCTGCTGCACGATGCGGCGGAATTCGGAAATATCCAGACCGACATACTGGCCCACTTGGGCCATATCGGTGCGCAACTCGGTCACTTTATCAGCCGAGCGCTCGATGAACATCTGCCAGCCTCGGCCAGCCTTCTCGCCCATCCGCTCCATCCAGTTCGGGTCAAGCTCGTGACCACGGTAGGCATCGACAAATTCCTTGCGGTTGATGCGCGCCTGATCCGCCAGCTTCACCATAGCTGAATCGATCTGCATGATGCGGCGGTTGATGCCATAGAGCTGGTCAATCAACGCCTCAATACGGTTGTTGTGAAGGTGCAAATCATTCACCAGCAGCACAATCTCCGACCGCAGCTTTTGATAGGCCGACTCGTTCTTGCCCGAGAAAGAGCCATCCTCATTCAGCGTGGCCGAGATACGGTTGTCCTGCATCTGGCTCAGCTTCACATAATCGTCAGCAATGATATCCAACGCTTCAAGAACCTGAGGTTTCAGCGCCGCTTCCATCGCGGCAAGCGACATGTTGGCCTGTTCGTCCTCGTCATCATCATCGTCATCTTCTGCGACAATCGCATTGCCATCCGCATCCACCTCAGGCTGGCCTTCGGTCTTTGCCACAGGCGCGCCAGGTACGGGGACCACAGGCGTTGTTGCCTCTTCCTCACCCATCTGCGTGCCGAATGTCGCCTCAAGGTCGATCACATCGCGCAGCAAAATATCCTCGGAGAGAAGTTCGTCGCGCCAGATTGTAATCGCCTGAAAGGTCAGCGGGCTTTCGCACAGACCCGCGATCATCGTGTTGCGACCCGCCTCGATGCGTTTCGCAATCGCAATCTCGCCTTCACGGCTCAGCAGTTCAACGGAGCCCATCTCACGCAGGTACATGCGGACTGGGTCATCCGTACGGTCCAGCTTCTCTGATGTGCCAGAGCCCAGAACGATCTCTTTGGGACCATCCGTGGTGGCAACATCCGTGCTACCCTTTTCTTCGTCTTCGTCTTCATCCTCGATGATGTTGATGCCCATCTCGGACAGCATCGACATCACGTCCTCGATCTGTTCCGAGGACACCTGATCGGGCGGCAACACCGTGTTGAGCTGATCGTAGGTGATATACCCCTTCTCGCGGGCATCACCGATCATCTTCTTCACAGCCGCTTGTGACATGTCCAGCGAGTGACCAGAGTCCTGATCATCGCGCTTTGCGTCTTCGTTGGTGTCTTTCGCAGCCATCAAGAGCTCCTATCTGTCCCTATGCGAATCACGCAGGCGTAATTCGTTAATCCGAATCATGCGGGGTTTGAGGTGATTCTTAAACCCGACATTGTTATTTTTCCGCTAATTGCGGAGATTTGGTGACGTCCGCGCCACAATACTTGACCCTAAGTCATCCAAAACGGCGTCGCTCAGCGCTTCTTTCCGCCTTTGGAAAAGTCGATCTGGTCGAACATACTACGGCTTTTTGCCACCTGCTCACGGTCGAGCCGCGCACCGTTATCCGCGATAACATATTCCGCTTTGTCTTCCTGACCAGCCCGCAGCGCCATATCAGCCGCTTTCGCCGCCTCCGCCAGACGCCATGTCAGCCCCTCGTCCGCCTCTCCGCTCAAATCATCCGCCGCATCTTGTACTTCGTCCCTCAATCCCCGCGCCGCTTCAAGCTGGGCAAGGCCGGTTGATACCGCAATACGGGCGACCTCGGCATTGCCGGGGTTCCGCACACTGGGCGTCAGCTTTACGTGGCTCTGCGACAGCAAATCGTCAAGGGCATCAAACCCCAATGCCATACGAATTTCACCATGGAGCGTCTCGGCAGGCTGCCCCGCATGGCGCAACATCAGATCGCGGAAGATACGGTGCGTCTGGTCGCCGCAAACCATCCCCTCCAGACCGCTTTCAAAATCCTCGATAATCTCGGGACAGGTCACAAATGCCGCCAGAATAACCGCCTCGCACAGGTGCTGGGTGGTCGTATCATTGCCCGACGCCGCCAACAACGATGACTTCGCGCCCGCCGAGGGTCCTTGTGGCGCACGCGTGCCCCACGACTGGCCCCATTGCTGGCCACCGCGCGGTGCAACCCGCATGCCCCCGCCCTTCGGCTTGGACTTGAACAGCTCCCACCGCATGTCCTTGATCGCCTGCCCGTAATGGCTGCGAATGCTCGGGTCTTTAATCAGCATGATCTTCTCGCGCAGAGACTTGTCTAGCGCCGCCTTACGCTCGGGGCTGTCAAAATTCTTGCCCTCGACTTCGCGGTCCCAGAGCAGCTTCACCATCGGCACTGCCGCATCCACAAGGCTTTGAACCGCCCCCGCACCGCTTGATTTCAGCAGATCATCAGGGTCCTGCCCCTCTGGCATCATGGCAAAGCGCAAGCTGCGCCCCGCCTCCAACAAAGGCAACGCCAGATCAATCAGCCGCAACGCCGCGCGCTGTCCTGCTGCATCGCCGTCCAGCGTGATAATCGGCTCATCAGATATCCGCCACAGCATCGCCAACTGGTTCTCGGTAATCGCCGTGCCCAGCGGTGCCACAGACGCGCCAAACCCCGCCTCGGACAGGGCAATCACATCCATATACCCTTCGGCCACCAACAAGGGCTGCCCCTTGCCCGCCGCAACCCGCGCGTCCTTCACGTTATAAAGGGAGCGCCCCTTATCAAACAATTCCGTCTCGGGAGAGTTGAGGTATTTCGCCTTATCCTCGGGGTCCATCGCACGGCCCCCAAAGGCAATGCACCGCCCCCGCGCATCACGGATCGGATACATAATACGCCCCCGAAACGTGTCATAAGGCTTGCCGCCCTTGGTTGACGGTTTCGCCAGCCCCGCGCCAATAATCAGATCATCAGGAATATCCTTGCCCTTCAAGGCATCCCACAGCCCCTGCCAGCTATCAGGCGCAAACCCGATCTCCCAGCGGTCACACACTTCCTGCGGCAGCCCGCGCCGATCAAGATACTCCCGCGCACTCGACGCGGCCCCCGTGCGCAGTTGCAGGCGGAACCACTTGACCGCCAGTTCCATCACATCGGCCAGATCTTTACGCGCATCGGCCTTCTCAACCGCACGCGGATCACGCTCGGGCATTGGCATCCCCGCTTCACCGGCCAAAATCTCAACCGCCTCCATAAAGCTTACGTTTTCCGTCTCACGTACAAACGAAATCGCATCCCCCTTCGCATGACAGCCAAAGCAGTAGTAAAACCCCTTACGATCATCGACATGAAAACTGGCAGATTTTTCCTGATGGAAGGGGCACGGCGCCCACATATCACCCTTGCCCTGATTGGATTTGCGCGCGTCCCACATGACTTTGCGCCCGACAACCTGAGACAGGCTGGCGCGTGTACGCAATTCATCAAGGAAACCTGGAGGAAGACTCATACCTACCAATATGGGGAGCGACGCGTCAGAGTCCAGAAGCCCCCGCAGCGTTCACGGCTCTTATTGCATCAAATCTACTGCGACAGGCACATCTCGTTCCACGCAGCCTTGAGATCAGCCTTTTTCACTTCGCCCATCTTCATCCCGTAAACCCAAGGGGCCACAAGCGGGATCACAGCGTTATATTTCTCGGGCCACTCGGGCGCTGTCTCCGCCACATGCGCAGGCACATCCCGCTCACCAACCCGCGCCACACGCGCCGCCTGAACAGCCGCCACAACATCGCTTTGATACCCACAGTCCTTATTCTTGGCCGTCGCCGCAAACGCAGGGGAGGCCATCGCAAGGCACAGGGAAACCCTCAAAACACGAATCATAACACACTCCAGAAATACAACTCTGCGCGTACACTACCCCCGCGCCGCAACCGCTTCCAGTGCTCTCGCCAAATCGTGAACCAGCGTCCCCGCCATTGAGCGGAATACCGCAATCATAAAGGTCTGCGCTTCGAGCCGCGTAACGCTCGCATTCATATGCCCCAACTGGGTTCGAACCGTCGCCCCGCCCCCAAACGCCGACAGCCGCATATCGACAGGCACCAACCGCGCCAATGCGTCCGCGCCACCCTCCCCCGTCAGCCTCACCACAGCCCAGGCATCCGACTGGTCAACCACCGCAGCATAAGCTCCAAGGCTCGCGTCAGGCTGCACTCCCATAAGCAGTGCCTCGCCCCGTCCAACCCAGACCAACCGCGCATCGCCATCACTGCTGCTCTGCAACGGTGCAGGAAACGGCATGCCCAGCGCACGGCCCAGCACAGACCCCACAAACGGCGTCACCGATGTAATCGGCCCCACATCCACTTCTTCAACCGTCAATGCGCCAATCGTCATCGGCAACAGCCCCGCACAAGGGCTCACAGCTTGCAACTTATCCAAGCAAACGCCCTCCTTCTGGATCGACAAAGACAGGGCTACAAACCTCAACCTCCACCGTCAGATTGCGCACATGATCGCGCACCACCATCCGCTCGCCGATCCGATCAGGCCCGTTTTTCACAAATCCTAGCCCGATCATCGTGCCCACATCAGGCGAGAAACAGACCGAGGTGACGTACCCCTGATCCTCAGAATGCACATGCTCGGCCCCTGCCTCAAACACATGCGCCCCCGCGCTCAACATCTTCACAGCCCCCACAGGCCGCAGTCCGACCATACGCTCCCGCATGGGATCAACCAGCCCCTCGCGTCCAGCCATCACCTTGCCCACGCAATCCTTCTTGGCCGAGATCATCCGCTCCATCCCCACATCAAACGCCGTCACCCGCCCGTGGATTTCCGAATGGGTGATGTGCCCCTTCTCGATGCGCAACACATTGAGCGCCTCCATCCCGTAGGCACCGCCTTCCATCGCCTCGGCACGCGTGACCAGTTCAGCAAAAAACGCCGCCCCATACCGCGCAGGTACCGCCACTTCATAGGCATGCTCACCGCTAAACGAGATACGAAACAACCGCCCCGCCACGCCCATCACGCGGGCCTCACCGCAAGCCATAAACGGCCAATCTTCATTGTTTAGAGGCTCGCCTAAAACACCGTTCAACAGCTCCCGAGACTTCGGCCCCGCCACCGCAAACTGCGCCCACTGCTCCGTCACGGAGGTAAAGGCCACAACCCACTCGGGGTGCAACATCTGGGTCACAAACTCCAAATGTCGCATTACATCGCCTGCCGCTGCCGTGGTGGTGGTCATCACATAATGCTCCGCCCCCATCCGCGCACAGGTCCCGTCATCCATCACGGTCCCGTCCTCGCGCAGCATCAGCCCATAGCGCACGCGCCCCTCCTTCAACGTCGAAAACATCCCCGTATAAACAAAATCCAACAGCTTGCCCGCGTCAGGCCCCTGAATATCAATCTTGCCCAGCGTACTCACATCGCACACGCCTACAGTCTTGCGCACGTAACCGACCTCACGATCACACGACTGCCGCCACGTGGTCTCACCCTCACGCGGAAAATAGCTTGGCCGATACCAAAGCCCCGCCTCGATCATCGGCGCACCCATCTCCACAGACTGCTTGTGCGAGGTCGTCAACCGCTCAGGCGCAAAGCCCTTTCCCTGCGCCCCCGCCCCCAACGCCGCAATAGCAACCGGCGAGTATGGCGGCCTGAACGTGGTCACCCCCGTCTCGGGTATTCCCCGCCCTGTCGCATCCGCCAACACGGCCAGCGCGCCTACATTCGAGTTCTTCCCTTGATCCGTCGCCATCCCCTGCGTCGTATACCGCTTCATATGCTCGACGGAGCGGAAGTTCTCCACCGCCGCTTGGCGGACATCCTTGACCGACACATCATTCTGGAAATCGAGCCACGCACGCCCCTTCCCCGCAACCGCCCAAAGCGGCGCAATGTTGTATGTCGCATCCTCCGCCTCAGGCAAAACAACCTCAGGCACCTCAGCGCCCAGCGCTGCAACAACACGCGCAGCTGCCGCCATACCCTCTGCCAAACACGCAGCCGTCGAAAACGCCCCGTTACACGCCCCCGCTGCCTCCAGCGTCGGCACCGCACCCTGCGTCGGCACAAAGGCCGCAATATCCTCACGCCACGTTGGCCGTCCGTTCATATGACAGGTCAGATGCACCGTAGGGTTCCACCCCCCCGACATCGCCAAGAGGTCCGCACGCACCGAAAACTCGGCCACTCCCTTGCGCACCGAAACCTCGCGCAAAGCCATGCGCCCCTTGGTGCCCACCACATGCGCTCCACGGTGCACAGGATAAGGCACATCGCCCACCTTTGCATCCGCGCGGCTGTCAATCACCGCCGCCACCGTCACACCCGCAGCATGCAAATCCCGCGCCGTGCGGTGCGCATCATCATTATTCCCAAAGACAACAACGCTCTGCCCCGCTGCAACGCCCCAACGGTTCACATAAGCCCGCACCGCTCCCGCCATCATAATCCCAGGTCGGTCGTTATTCTTAAACGCAATCGGCCGCTCCAACGCCCCTGCACACAGCACCGTGCGCCGCGCCGTAATCCGCCAGAAACACTCAATCGGCGCAGATGTTCTCGGCACATGATGCGCCACCCGCTCGAGCGCGCCAAACACGCCACCGTCATAAGCACCCGTCACACAGGTCCGCGCCATCAACCGCACATTCGGCATCGCCGCCAACTTATCCAGCTGCGCGGCTGCCCATTCAGCCGCAGGCGAACCGTCCACATCCTCGACCTCGGCCAGCATCCGCCCGCCCATCCGTGCATCTTCCTCGCACAGTATCACGTCCAGCCCCGCCTGCGCCGCCACAGTCGCCGCCATCAAACCGCTCGGCCCAGACCCCACAACCAACAGATCACAAAACGCAAACGCCTTGTCATAGGTATCAGGATTATGCTTCCCGCTCAGCGCCCCCAACCCCGCAGCACGCCGTATAACAGGCTCATAGACCTTCTCCCAAAACGCCTTCGGCCACATAAACGTCTTGTAATAAAACCCCGCCCCCAAGAACGGGGCCGCCAGATCATTCACCGCCATGGCGTCAAACTTGAGCGATGGCCACGCCGACTGCGAAAACACCTCCAACCCGTCAAACACCTCCTGCACCGTGGCGCGCACATTCGGCTCCGCATAAGCGCCCTTACCAACAGTAATCAGCGCATTCGGCTCCTCACTCCCCGCCGTCAAAATCCCGCGCGGTCGATGATACTTGAACGACCGCGCCACCAGCTTGACCCCAGCAGCCAGCAACGCCGACGCCACAGTATCGCCCTCACGCGCAGGATACCCGACCCCGTCAAAGCGGAACCGCACCACATCGCCTAAACCCTGCTCTGAAACCCTCACGCGCCAGCCCCCCGCGAAAACTCCGCCGCCAACATCACATCATAAACCTCATGCGAAACCGTATCCCGCGTCACCACGATCCACGCGCCACACCCCGCCTCATGCTGCCACAAATCACGGGTCCGCCCCGCAGGGTTGTCGCGCAGATGCACATAGTCATCCCATGCCGCCTCCCCCGCATCAGGCGCAGGCCGCACCAACGCCGCCCCCTTATAGTAAAACTCGCGCCGATCCCGCGCACCACAAAGTGGACATTCAATTCTCACAAGACCACCTCGCGTAATTCACACCGCGCCTTTTCTATTTTGCCTAAAAACTCAATCCCGCAGCCCGCCACAGGCACACCAGATTTAATGAAGGTTATGCTGCGCACCGGTACCCTCCTCATCCATCAACCCACGCCCTGTACGGAACCGGTCCAGCCTGAACTTCGCCGCAGGGGCATGATGCTGCCCCGTGGCCATCAGGTGGGCAAATGAATTCCCCGATCCCGGCACCGCTTTGAACCCGCCGTAACACCAACCGCAATTCACAAACAAACCCTCGGTTTCCATCTTGTCGATAATCGGCGATCCATCGGGCGTCATATCCATAATCCCGCCCCAAGATCGCAGCACCTTGGCCTTCCCGATCATCGGCATCAGGGTCATCCCCGCCTCCATCACATGCTCCACCATCGGCAGGTTCCCGCGGCTCGCATAAGAGGCATAGAAATCCAGATCGCCGCCAAAAACCAAACCACCCTTGTCCGACTGACTGATATAGAAATGCCCCATCCCGAAACTGATCACATTATCAATCACAGGCTTCAGCCCCTCGGTCACAAAGGCCTGCAACACATGGCTTTCAATAGGCAGGCGCATCCCCGCCATCGCCGCGACTTGGCCCGAGCGTCCTGCAACAACAATCCCGACCTTCTTGGCACGGATCGCCCCCCGCATGGTCTGCACACCGCGCACCACACCGTTTTCGATATCAATACCCGTGACTTCACACTGCTGGATCAGATCAACGCCGCGCTCTGACGCGCCGCGCGCATAGCCCCACGCCACCGCATCATGGC
>CAWVWS010000086.1:0-12681 GCA_963933905.1 uncultured Sulfitobacter sp. | reverse complement strand
CTGACCGAGTTGCAGCAGTTCAAAGACGACTTTGACCGCAACCAGCCGATGTGGCGTTGCATGCCCGAGTTCTGCGCCAAGCAGCCGCGCTATGAGAAAATGGGCCTGCGCGATATGTGCCAGCATGTCCACTCGCTCTATTCCAAATACGACGTGGCGATCCTGTCGACCGAGATGTATCTGAGCGATCACACGCCCCAGATGACGCCTACAGCAGCATTCTCCTGCATCGCGGCGCGCACGACCCAGCGTGTGGCCATCGACGATCTCGAAGGGCGCATCACCACCAGCCTTGTCACGCCCTATCCTCCCGGTATTCCGCTGCTTATCCCCGGTGAGGTGTTCAACAAGAAGATAGTTGAATACCTCAAATTCAACCGCGCTTTTGCCCGCGAGTGTCCGGGGTTCGAGACCGACATTCACGGTCTGGTCCAGCAAGAGGACGAAAACGGGCTGGTCCAGTATTTTGCGGATTGCGTGGCACAGGACTAAAGGCACCATCGTGGCGGGGTGACGTTAACATTTGTCTCGGCTAAGCTTTGGCAAAGTTTGAAACAAAATAGTTAGCGCGCCCCCCCATGAAGTTCTTTTCCAGCAAAGACAGACCCGTGCATATGGGCGGCTACCCCTGCGAGCTGTTGGCGCGTAGCAGCATTATGCCGGACCTTATGCACGTACCTGCTCATGGTGCTGTCTCGTTCGAGCGGTCGGGCGACCCGCGCAGTGTTGTGAACGCGATGCAGGAATATCAGGCCATGCTTGATGCGATCCGTCAGGGCGCGCTCAACCCGCAGCGGGCCGAATGTCCCGATGATCCCAAGCAGCGGGCGGAGCATTTGAAATCATTCGGTTATTTCGCCGATGCAGCGATTGTGGGGACATGTCTTTTGCCACAGGTTGCGGTGCTGGATGTGCCGCACCGCAACCCCGCGCTTGATCGTTTGGCAGAGGCGCTCTGGACCCGGCAGACCAAGACACTGGCCGCGGGGATCGACATGATAATGGCCGATCTCAAGGATTCCATCAAAACGCCCGCAGGGCCAGTCACGGGCCATACCCATGCGATTGTTTTCCTTTATGAAAACCCGCGCGATCCGGAGGCGGGTGAATGTGGCACCGATTGGTTCCGCGATGCACAGACGCAGCGTGCAGGGCTCTTGGGGGCCGAGACGGCTGTTGTTCTGGCGGAATATATCCGCCTGCTGGGATATGAGGCCCGTGCGCATACAGTGTCTTCCGCTGATGTTGATCTCAATAAACTGGCCGTTGCTGCAGGCCTGGCCACGGTAGAGCAGGGCGTCTTGACCCATCCCTATATCGGCACCCGCTTTGGCCTTGCCGCGATTACCACCACGTTTGAGGTGGCACCTGACCTGCCATTGGTTCCGCTCGACGAGCAGCCTGCCTCGGCCTTTGGTCTGCGCTGGCGGGTGGGGGGCAAATATGCGCGCAACGCTTCCAACTCTGTCCCCTATGCCAAGCGGCGGTTTGTCGATGGGTCGCACCCCTTTGAGACGCTGAAACGCGTGGATGATCCGACCACCTACATCGACGCCCCGCGCGTGGCGCGGGTGCCAAAGCGCACGGATATGTTTGCGCGTGCGCAGTTCGGGGATATGGGCAAGGCAGTCCAGAAAGCTGCGGGGGGCGGATATTATGCCCGCAAGGCGGCGCCTTCCATGGCGCAGCGCCGTGCCTTGGGCGCATTTGTTCTGCTTCAGGACGGCACACCAGCCCCCGAAAAAGTGACGCTGCCCCCGCAAGAGGCCGCCGATCTCGTCAAGGCGACTGCCTATTGGCTGGGCTGTGACGCAGTGGGTGTCTCGAACTGTCCTGACTGGACATGGTACAGCCATGATGCGCGCGGCGATGTGCTCACCCCGCCCCACGATCAGGCCATCAGCATCATCATCGACCAGGGGTTCGAGACGATGGAGGGGGCCAGCGGCGATGACTGGATCAGTGTCGCCCAATCTATGCGGGCCTATCTGCGGTTTTCCCTGCTAGGCGGTGTCATTGCCCAACAAATCCGCAATCTGGGCTATAGCGCAAAGGCGCATACGGTGCTGGACGGCGAAGTCTTGCAGCCGCCGCTGCTCTTGCTCGCAGGTTTGGGCGAGGTGAGCCGCATCGGCGAGGTCATCCTCAACCCGTTTCTGGGGCCGCGTCTCAAATCGGGTGTTGTGACAACCGATCTGCCTATGGCGCATGACAGACCGATAGATTTCGGCCTGCAAAAATTCTGTGAAAGCTGCAACAAATGCGCGCGCGAATGCCCCTCAGGTGCGATCACGGCAGGGCCAAAGCTCATGTTCAATGGCTATGAGATATGGAAATCCGACAGCCAGAAATGCGCCACCTACCGCCTCACCACCGAAGGCGGAGCGATGTGCGGACGCTGCATGAAAACCTGCCCGTGGAACCTTGAAGGGCTTTTCGCGGAAAAGCCGTTTCGCTGGGCCGCGATGAACATCCCCAAAGCGGCCCCCGTGCTGGCCAAGCTGGACGATGCGCTGGGTAAGGGCGGCCTAAACCCCGTCAAGAAGTGGTGGTGGGACCTCAAACTCGATGACAGCGGTGCCTATGAGAAAGTCAAAGTGCCGGTAAACACCCGTGCCCTGCAAAAGGACCTTGATCTGAAATATGAGGATCAAACCCTTGCCGTCTATCCTGCGACCCTTGCGCCGCACCCCTATCCCTATCCCTATATGATGGACCGCGAGGCAGGGATCGAAGCCTATCAGGCAATGGTAACAGCCGAGGAATACAAGGGACGTCTGGCAGGCGGTACAATCGACGAGGTAGCCCATCTATATTCCGCTGATGGCACCAGCCCTGTCATTCAGGTTGAAGTGTGGGAGGCGGAAACCACTGCCGAAAGCATCACTAAATATGCTCTCCGTGCGCTGGACGGCAGCGATCTTCCGCCATGGGAGGCGGGTGCGCATCTGGACATTGTCATCACGCCAGAATTTCTGCGGCAGTACTCTATGTTTGGTGATCCCGCCGACCGCTCGCGCTACCAGATCGCAGTGTTGCGCGAGGAGCAGGGCCGCGGTGGCTCCAAATTAATGCAGCGGATTTTTACCAAAGGGCGACGTGTGTTTATCTCCCGTCCGATCAATCACTTCCCGCTGGTCGAGGCGGCCACTTACAGCGTGCTGATGGGTGGCGGGATCGGCATCACACCAATGATCGCAATGGCCCACGCGCTTCACGCCAAGAGACAGTCGTTCGAGTTGCACTATTCGGGCCGTTCGCGCGCAACAATGGGCCTGCTCGATGATATTGCAGGCTTTGACTGGGCCGGACATGTGACCCTGCATATATCGGATGAGGATGCGCGCGCCGATCTGGGCAAGATCTTTGCCGACCAGCCAGAGGGCACCCATGTCTACACCTGTGGGGCGACCCGCTATATGGATGCGGTGATGCAGGCGGCCACGGCTGCTGGTCTCCCTGACGAGGTGCTCCATCTTGAATATTTCTCGGTCCCTGAACTGCCGGACTATGAGAACCACGCCTTCACTCTGCGGCTTGCCAAATCGGGCCGCGATCTGCTGGTCCCTGCGGAGCGCGCGGCGACAGATGTGCTGGCCGAGAACGGTGTGCATCTGGACGTGAAATGCGCCGACGGTCTGTGCGGCGTGTGCAAATGCGGTCTGGTGTCAGGAGAGGTCGAACACCGGGATTTTGTTCTGTCCAAGGCACAGCGCGAGACGGCCGTCATCCTGTGTCAGTCCCGCGCGGCCCATGCGGATGGTTTGATCGAAGTGGATCTCTAACTGGTTCAGGTAAGGCTTTAGCTATAGCATGTAACTTTATGAAAAGGTGTGAATATGAGTGTTTTTGACGAGGACCTATTCCTCAAGGGATTAGAGCAGCGAAAAGCGACTTTGGGTGCAGAGTATGTGGAGAAGAACCTCGCCGCAGCGGACGATTTCACGCGGCCGTTTCAGGAAGCAATGACTGCATGGTGCTGGGGTTTCGGTTGGGGCGATGACGTCATTGACGCCAAGACTCGCAGCATGATGAACCTGTCGATGATCGGTGCACTGGGCAAGATGACGGAGTGGGAAATCCATTGCAAAGGCGCAATTAAAAATGGCGTCACACCAGAGGAGCTTCGCGCGATCATCCATGTGATCGGCATTTATTGTGGCGTCCCCCAAGCACTTGAATGTTTTCGTGTGGCCCGCCGTGTCCTTGAGTTGGACTAGGCCTGCACCAGCTTAATCGTAGCCTGTCATTTCAAGATATCCGATGCCATTACGGTTGCCTGACACGGTCACTGGCCCCTCCCAATAGGGCACAGCCATGTCCATCCACGACTTTGGATTGAGCGCGGCCACCGTGACATCGACCTCGAACTCCGGCACGCGCACCTGCCAGCGCACTGGCACCTCACGGCCACCGACATCCGCAATTTCCAGCGGCTCCGCGTCAAAGCTGCCGTTGGGCAGGGCGGTTGTCTGCCCGTCGGGCCTGATCCATGTGCCAGAGGTGTAGTAGTTGCCATCGGACTGGCGCAGCCTGAAGCCCATCAGCTTTTCACCCGCATCAAACGAGATCGAGAACCAGTCCCATCCCGTCTGGTCTGAGGCCAGCGGTTGGGACGACCACTCACGGTCGAGCCATGCGGTGCCTGTGACTGCTACATCCCCCTCGGGTAAGCTCAGCGTGCCTGAGAGATCAAAGAAAGGTTGGGAGTAGTAATAGCTGGCTTGCCCCTGTTCTGATTTGACCGAAAACCCGTCTCCGCCATGGAAGACAAGCGGTCCCTTAGCATCCAGTGTCACATCATAGCTGAACTGCGGACCTGCCGCGCGCAGGTTCATGGCGTCAAAGGTCTCCCCGCGCATGTGCCACTCGTCAATCCACGCCTCGAATGGTGCGGCGGTCACACCGGCCTGTCCTGTCCCGCCACGGGCAAACCGCTCGGAAGTATAATGCGCGCTGGGGGTCGTGACGGCAGCGTTGCCGAACCATATTTGCGGACTGTCCCAGCCGTCCGTCTCGAAGGGGGCGAGGGCCGAGCGGAAGAGCGTCCATTGCAAGCCGTATGGCGTACCATCAGGTCCGGTCATGTTCGCTGTCAGATACCACCACTCGATCCTATATTCTGGATGTGCGCCATGATCGGCAGGGAAGTCGAATGTGGGCTCAGGGGTGGGAACGGCAAATGCCTCATCCGCCGCACTGCCCAAACCGCCGAACCCTTGGGCCAAAGCGGGCAGTGGTGCCGCAAGCGCAAGGAACACCGCGATAAGAGAGGCCTTAACGTTCATTTGCAAACACCTTCAACAAATCCGCAGGGGGCGTGCGGGCCAGTTTGCGCGCAGGCCATGCGGCTGCAAGGACTGCCGCCCCTAGCGCAAAAAGCCCCAGCACTGCGTAGTCACGCGGGAAAAGATACATCGGCAGACGCCAGCCAAAGGCCTCGACGTTCACCACCGCAAGCAGAATCCATGCCAGCGCCAGCCCCAGTGGTAGCGCACAGGCGGCCGTGAGGGTGGCCAGCACCACAGCGCGGATCAGTTCCAGCTGCCCCAGGCGCTGCCGGGTCATCCCCAGCGCCCATGCAGGGGCCAGTTGCGGCACGCGCATGCCTGCCAGCGTGAGCAGGCTCATGAAAATTGCAAACCCCGCTACAGTCAGGGTCAGCACGTTCAGCGCCGCCGTGACAGTGAATGTCCGCTCGAATACGTCCAGCGAAAAGGCCTTGATCTGCGCCTGATCCGTAATGCTCTGCGCGGGGAGGCCGAAATCAGCGATCAGGGCACCGCGCAGGCCGCCCGCATCGTCAGTGCGCAAGCCAAAGCGGGTGGCCTGCACCTGTGGGTGAAGCCGTGCCAACAACGGCTCGCTCACGATCGCCTGACCAATCGGATTTCCATAGTCGCCAAAGACACCCGCAACGGGGAGGGTCGTTTCAGGTGCAACAGCCAGCATATCGCCGACCCAGATCCCTGCACGCCGCGCCAGTTGCTCATTGACCAAGACAGCCTCACCAGCTGCCACCAAATCCCAAACCTGCGCAGAGGAGGCGAGCAAGGACCAGTTTTCGCGGTATGTCGCGCCAACCCGTGCGCCATACAACTCGGCTGGCAGGCCAGCCAGTTCAGCCTCCACCGACAGCAGCGGTAGCACTTCGGAGGTGCGTGTAGCCGCAAATGCCTCAAGGGCGCGGCCCTGCTCGATGCTTTGTGTGCTGACATAAAGCTCGGAGGCGAGGCGTTGATCCAGAAAGCCGGTAAAGGTGAGCCGGAAACTCGACACCATCGTAGAGACGCCCACATTGGCCGCCATTGCCAATAGGAATGCCATGAGTGCAAGGCTCAGGCCCGAAAGCTGTTGGCGCGTGTCTGCCCAGAACCACTGGGCCGTAACCCCGCGTGAAAGGGATGCCGCCAGCCGCAGCGCCCCGTCCAGCAGCAGTGGCAGCGCCAAAGCGGCTCCGATCAGCAAGCAGGCCAGCAGGCCAAAACCCATGACAAGGCCGTTGCCAAATACTGCGAGGATACCTGCAATGCCCAACAAACCGATGCTCGCTGTCATCTGCACTTGCCGCATCACGCCGCGTGAGGTCGCCCATGCACGGGGCCGCGCACTGGCCAACAGCGGCATCCGCGCCACTGAGGCCAGTGCGCCCGTCGCCGCAATGCCTGTGCCAAGAACCGAGATCGCGAGCCCCGACAGCCACCACGAGGGCCGCAACTGAAGCGTGCCGGAAACCTGTGCGCCGTAGAGCCCCTTGAGCGTGGCAGCCACATCAGGCAGCAAACTTGCCGCGACCAGATAGCCAAGGCACACACCGATTGCCCCACCGATTAGCGCCAGCACCAGCAACTCCGCCGCCATGAGCGCAATGAGGCTGCGCAAAGGCATGCCCAAGGCCCGCAAGGTGCGTACCATGCCGCGCCGCTGCTCGAAGGCAAGGCCGATCGCACCATGTACGATGAAGATGCCCACAGCAAAGCTGAGCAAGCCGAAGGCGGTGAGATTGAGGTGAAAGCTGTCTGTGAGCCGCCCTACGTCAGAGCCACCTTGTGCAGGGCGGCGGGTCAGAGCGGGCGCGATCCGCTCAAGCGGTGGCCGACCCATAGGCTGCTCTGTGGCGACTATCAGACGGCTCAGGCTGCCTTGGGCATCCAGAACGCGCTGGGCCACAAAAACGTCCGTGATGGCTGTGTCAGGCGCGATGCCTGTCTCCACCACGATGGGTGCATTGATAAAACCTTCCAGCTTGGCGGCTGTTGCGGCGTTTGCAAAGACAGGGCGATCCTCCAGAAAATCGGGCAGTGCAATGCTGCCGCCCGCCACTGGTCCCAATCCCCCCGGTGCGGTGAGTGGATCAATGCCCACAAGGCGGACCTGCGCGCCTGCCGCGCCAATTTGCCCCTCGATCACAGGTCCGACCAGCCACCCTGCACGGCGCAATGCGATGAATGTCTCCTGCGCGATATCCTCCCCCGCTTTGGGCAGGAGTTGGTCGTATTGCCCTTCGCCCAACGTGGCAGCAGCGGCGTCATAACTGGCGCGGGCCTCTGAGTTGACCGCCTGCACGCCCGACCAAAGTGCCGTGGCCAGTGCCAGCCCTGCGACGAGCGTAAACAGCTGGAGCGGATTGCGCCGCCAATGGGACCAAAGCGCGGAAAGGCCTGTTGCAATCACGCGAGCAACCCTTTGCTCAGGTGCAATTGCCGCCCCATCTGCCCCGCCAGTCGCGGCGAGTGGGTTACCATGACCAAAGCAGCACCTGTCTGTGCCACCAGCGCCAACATCTGCGCCATGACTTCTGCGGCGGTCGCCTCGTCCAGATTGCCCGTAGGTTCATCCGCGAGGATTAGTTGCGGCTTTGCGGCCAATGCACGGGCGATGGCCACGCGCTGTTGCTGGCCGCCCGACAGTTGTTCGGGGTATTTGCGCAGATGCTCTGCCAAACCCAATGCGCCTGCCAGATCATTGGCAGAGTTGGAATCATAGGCACCTGCCAACCGCGCCTGAAACGCAATGTTGGCGGCAACATCCAGCGAGGGGATGAGGTTGAATTGCTGAAAGATAATCCCGACGGAGTGGCGGCGCACTGCGGCGTGGCCTGCATCATCCATGCGGCTGATATCCTGTCCGTTCATCACAATCGCGCCCGAATCCGCCGTGTCCAATCCGCCAATCAGATGCAAAAGCGTACTTTTGCCCGAGCCGCTTTCGCCGGTCAGGGCCAGTGTCTCGCCTGCGGCGACCTCCATATCAATGCCGCGCAGCACAGGCACAGGGCCGTCTGCGCCCGCATAGGATTTCTTGAGGTCTGAAACTTGCAGCAACATAGGGCCCTCCGTGGCTGTCGCATAACCTATCTCATAACGGGCAAAGGGCCACCAGAAGACGCAACGCCAAAGTCCATTTGTCGCGGCAGGGCTGGTCAGCAGGGCATTCGCCGCTAAATCAAGCAGGGGCGACGTTGGAGGGCCGTATGCGAAGAATAATGCAGGCGGTGCTGGCACTGGCAGCTTTTGTTGCGCCAGCCATAGCAGGAGAGAGCGTGATGGAATTGAAACCCGATTGGGAATATGTCGCCGATACGGTAATGGGCGGAGTCTCCTCTGGCCAAATCACAAAGGGCGATTTGGCGGGGCGCGATGCGGTGCGCCTGACGGGAACTGTCTCGCTTGAGAACAACGGCGGCTTTATCCAGATGGCCTTTGATCTGGCACAGGGCGATGTTCTGGATGCCTCCGCGTGGAGCGGTGTCGAGCTTGATCTACGCGGTATCGGCGACAGTTATGAAATGCGGCTGCGTACAGATCAGTTGACGCGGCCATGGCAGTCTTATCGTGTCATGCTGGCCCCGTCGGAAGAGTGGCAGAGTGTGCGCCTACCATGGAGCGCGTTCGAGGCCCGCAAAACGGATGTCCCATTTGACCCTGCGCGGTTAAAGCGTTTGGGCATCCTTGCCATTGGTGCTGAGATGCAGGCCGATATCGCCGTTTCGGGCATTAGGTTTTTTAAATGAGTGGAGCGGACAAGCAACGCGGTCTCGCTCCGGCAGACGTGAGTGCGATTATCGAAATGGCGCTCAGCGATCACATGCCTTTTGCCACAATCGAGATGGAATATGGCCTGACCGAGAAGGAGGTGCAGGCGTTGATGCGCCGCGAACTCAAGACAGGAAGTTATCGCACATGGCGCAAGCGGGTGCATACCTTTGGCACGCGGCGCGAACAGTATAAATGAGCGGGTCGCGCGATAAGGGCCTTGCCGTGCCTGCCAGCCGTCTGGGCCGTCTGTCGCGCCTCGGTGCGATGACGGCTGGTGTGGCGGGCAACATGGCGCTGGGCGGCATGGCGCAACTAGGACGGGGCGAGCGGCCCGATTGGCGCGGGTTGCTGCTCACGCCGTCGAATGTGACGCGGGTTGCGGATCAATTGGCCAAGATGCGCGGGGCGGCGATGAAGATCGGGCAGCTGATGTCGATGGATACGGGCGATATGCTGCCGCCCGAACTGGCACAGATTATGGCACGTCTGCGCGATGATGCGCATTTCATGCCGCCTGCACAGCTCAAAAAGGTATTGGGGGCGCATTGGCACGCAGGCTGGCTGCGCGACTTTGCCCGCTTTGATGTGCGTCCTATTGCTGCCGCCTCAATCGGACAGGTGCACCGCGCCCAAACCCGCGATGGGCGCGATATGGCGATCAAGGTGCAATACCCTGGCGTGGCGCGCAGCATCGACAGTGACGTGGCCAATGTAGGCGCGCTGATCAAAATGTCGGGGATGCTGCCGAAGGGCTTTGCGCTGACGCCTTATCTTGAGGAAGCCGCGCGGCAGTTACATGAGGAAACAGACTACCTGCGCGAGGCTGCCTGCCTCAACCGCTTTCGCGATTTTCTGGTGGGGCGCGACGGGTTTGTGCTGCCCGAGGTCTATGAGGATTGGAGTACCGACTGTATCCTTGCGATGGGTTTTGTTGCAGGTCGCCCGATCGAGGAGGCGGTGGACGAAGATCAGGAGCAGCGTGATCTGATCATGCAGCGTTTGATTGACCTTACTCTGAAGGAACTGTTTGAATTCAGGTTGATGCAGAGCGACCCTAACTTTTCGAATTATAGATATGATCCTGAGACGGGTGCGATTATCTTGCTGGATTTTGGCGCGACGCGAGAACTTAGTAGCGAGATTTCAGAGCTTTATGGAGAGATGTTTAGGTGCGGCCTTAATGCGGAACGTGAGCGCGTTGAAGATCTCTGTGTAACCATCGGATTTATTGGTGAAAATACTTCCCAGACTCACCGTGCTCAGGTCTTTGAGCTGGTGCATATGGCGTTTGACGGACTTAGGGTGCCGATTTTCGATTTCGCCGATATGACCCTGACCCGCGAGATGCAGATCAAGGGCGAAGCCTTGGCGCGGGACGGTTTTGTCCCGCCTGTTTTACCGATGGAGGTGCTTTATCTCCAACGCAAGTTTGCGGGCATGTTCCTGCTCGGTGCGCGACTTGGGGCAAAGCTGCCTGTGGCGGATATGGTCCGCGCCCACCTCGACGGGTAATGCTAAAGCGGGATGTCGTAAGTCACCCAACCTGTGCGTGTGGCCAGTTTGTCATAGACGCCACGCGCACGGTAGTTGTCTTCGGCAGTGATCCAGCGGATAACAGCCCAGTCTTTTTCACGGCCCTTGGCACTCACCGCTTCAATCAGCGCTTGGGCCGCACCAGAACCGCGGGTGGTTGGGTCCACAAACAGATCATCGAGAAACCCTTTGACGTTTGCACTCAGCGGGGAGAAGAACGGGCGGTAATGGGTCAGTCCGATGAGCATGCCATCTTGTTCGGCGACAAAGCAGTTCACTTCGTGATCGGGATCGGTAATCCAGCCCCAAACACGGTCGCGCATCTCTTGGGTCTGGTCCACGTCATAAAATTTGGCATAGCCCTGATAAAGGACCTCCCAAGCCGCTTTGTCAGTTTGGGCAACAGGGCGAACGGTTAAGGGCATATGCTTTTCCTCTTTTGATTAGATGACAGCTTTTTCCAGAAAATACTCACCCCGTGCGGCGCGGTTCACGTCAAAGGCACTCAGGTCAAGGCTGCGGTATTCATTATAGGCGATAAGTTCGGCGATGCCGCGACCCATGGCGGGGGATTGTTGCAGGCCATGACCAGAAAACCCGTTTACGAAGATGAAGTTGGGGCAGTCCTGTGCGCGGCCAAGCAAGGCGTTTTGGTCCAATGCGTTAAAGGCGTAGTGCCCGACCCATTCATTGATAACTTTGATCGCCTCGAACTGTGGGATGCGGCTGGCGATGGTGGGCCAGACCTTGCTCTCCCACAGGCTGTGGTCAAAGGCAAAGTCGTCATAGGCAACATCGGGGTCTTCATCCGGTGGACAGCCTGCGAGGTAGTATTTCCCCTCCGAGCGCATGTGCACGCCCGAGGGATCAATCGTCAGCGGCAGGTCGCGGTCCAACGGCTGGGCTGCATCGAAGACAAAGGTATAACGCTTGCGCGGGGCCACGGGGATGTCGAGCCCTGCCATTCTGGCGGTTGCAACTGCACGGGGGCCAGATGCGTTCACCACAGTGCCGCAAGCCACAACAGTTCCATCGGCCAGCGTGACGCTTTGTACTGCATCGCCCAAGCGGGTCATGGCGGTGACGGTATTGTGGATATATTCGACCCCGTTGGCGCGGGCAGAGCGTTTGAACCAGTCAAACATTGTGCCACCGTCGAAATATCCCTCATCCACAATATTGTGATTGGCGCCGATGATGTCATCAAGTTGGTAGAACGGGTAGTCAGCGGCGATTTCGTCGCGGCTCATGTGGCGGGTGGCAGCGCCCAGCGATTGTTGCACCGCCTGCGCCTCTTTCAGCGTTTCGGCGAACTCGGACGTATCTGCGAGATACATATAGCCATAGCTTTGCAGCGTCAGGTGTGGCACTTCCTCGCTCCCGCCCATAAATTCGCGGAAGTTGCGAATGAACTTCGCGCCGAACTGGCTCACCGAGATATTGGTGGCATTGCTGAACTGCTGGCGGATGCAGCTGTTGGTATGGGAGGTGGAGGCAAATTCGTAAGTTGGATCGCGCTCGACCACCAGCACCTTGCCGTCAAATCCCGTCATCTGCGTGAGCCACCACGCGACAGAGGATCCATAAATTGCCCCGCCAACAATAACGACGTCATAGCGGTTGTGAGCAGGCGTTTGCATCGGGGTACTTTCTGGCATGTATTTTGACGTGACCTAATCACGGGCCGCTGATCTTGCCTAGCCCATTTTCAGGGCGCGAAAGGTTGCGTGATGGCGCGTGCCACCATTTCGAGCCTGTCTTGTCCGTAAAACATGTCGCCGCCCACGAAATAGGTGGGGGAGCCGAAGACGCCCCGCGCGATGGCCTCTGCGGTATTGGCGGCAAACTGTGCTTGGACATCCGCGCTGGCTGCTGCTTCGACCAGCGCATTGGGCTCTTCGCCGCAGTCTTGTGCGATTGTCCTCAGGGTTGCGATATCTGAAATATCCGCATCATCGCGCCAATGGGCCTGAAGAATGGCAAAGCTGAGTGTGTCGGGGTCTGCTGCGGCAAGGATCATCCCGCTGGCAGAGCCAAGTGGATTGTCGTGGTGGGTCGGGCGAAAGTCGAGGATGTCCAGCTCCCGCCACTGCGCCGAGCGCCGCACTTC
>CAWVWS010000085.1:0-12751 GCA_963933905.1 uncultured Sulfitobacter sp. | reverse complement strand
GATGAATGACGCGGCCCACCGCCGTGCCTTGCGTGCGCTCAGCTATCGCCAGAGGCCCGATGATATTGACATTCCCGCCCTCGATGCGCAGCTTAGCGCACTTCTGGGCGAGGGTGTGCATGGCTGACAATTTATTCGAGCAAGACAGCACGTCAGTCGCAGACCGCCTTGCGGCGGAGGCGCTGATTATCGACGTTGACGGGTTTGAAGGCCCGCTTGACCTGTTGCTGACGCTTAGCCGGACCCAAAAGGTAGATCTGCGCAAAATTTCGGTTCAGCAGCTGGCGCGGCAATATCTGGCATTCGTGGAAAAGGCCAAGGCGCTTCGGCTGGAACTTGCCGCTGATTATCTGGTGATGGCGGCATGGCTGGCATTCCTCAAATCCCGCCTGTTACTGCCGCCTGATCCGACCGAGGAAGGGCCCTCGGGCGAGGAATTGGCCGCCCATCTGGCCTTCCAGCTTGAGCGGTTGGCGGCGATGCGCGATGTGGCAGCACGGCTCATGGCGCGTGACCAGTTGGGACGCGATTTCTTTGCCCGTGGACAGACCCAAGTGGTCGAACGCGTACGCGCTGTCACCTATACTGCAACGTTGCTGGACCTCATGCAGGGATATGCCCGTATCCGCACCCGCGATGATTTCCGCCCCTTTGTCATGGACCGCGAAAGCGTGTTCACGATGGAGCAGGCCTTGGAGCGGATGCGCGGCCTTATCGGTTACGCGGGTGAGTGGGGCGATCTGATGAGCTTTCTCCCCGAAGGCTGGGAGGTCGATCCGGTCAAGCGCCGCTCTGCTACAGCGGCGACTTTTGCGGCCTCGCTTGAGCTGGTTAAGGAAGGCCATCTGGAAATCCGCCAAAGTGAGAGTTTTGCGCCGATCCAGTTGCGCAAGAAGGATTAGGATGATGTCGGAAAATATTGAAAACCAAAAAGAAAGCCTATTTGATGCCCCGCCTATGGCAGAGCAAGAGCGCATGGTCGAAGCGGTTCTATTCGCCAGTGCGGAGCCTGTCACCCTCAAAGAGTTGGAGGCCCGCATGCCTCACGGCTGCGATGCAGCCGAGGCGATGGTATATCTGCGAAAGCGCTATGAGGGCCGCGGCGTGCATGTGATGAAGATCGGTGATGCATATGCTCTACGAACGGCTGCCGACCTTGGGTACCTCATGCAAAAGGAAACGGTTGAAGTCCGCAAACTCAGCCGTGCTGCGATCGAGACACTGGCGATCATCGCGTACCACCAGCCTGTGACCCGCGCTGAGATCGAGGAAATTCGCGGTGTCTCGGTGAGCCGTGGCACTGTGGACCAGCTGCTGGAGTTGGAGTGGATCCGCTTTGGTCGCCGCAAGATGACGCCGGGGCGGCCTGTGACTTTTGTCGTGACCGAGAGCTTCCTCGACCACTTTGGCCTAGAGAACGCCCGCGACCTGCCTGGTTTGAAAGAGCTACGCTCTGCCGGACTGCTGGAGAACCGCCCGCCTATGGGCCTCATGCCGCAAGTGGGCGATGGCGAGGACGAGCCAGAGAGCACCGAGGGTCAAAGCGAACTTTTTGAAGACTGATCCGCAAAATTGCCGCAATTGTCGCTATAGTGGCAACAAAGAAGTTGAGGAGAGCAAGATGAACCAGATTATCAACATGGTCATGAAGATCCTGATGCGCAAAGTTGTGAGCAAAGGCATTGATGCGGGTTTTAACAAGGCCTCGTCCATGCGCGGAGGGCGCAAGCAGCCGCAACCGCGGGGCGATATCGACGACTACGGCAACCCCGTCAGAAGTGGACCGACAAAAGAAGAAGTTCGTGCCGCACGCCGCGCCAAGTGCCAGCAAAACAACGGTCAGGCCTGAGTGGGCGCTTCTGTCAGGGCGCTTTGAAGTGCTTTGACAACTTGAGGCCTTGGCCCTGATAGTTGGAGGCTATTCCTGCACCATAAAGCTGGGTAGGGGCCTCAACCATTTTCTCATAGACAAGCCGCCCGACGACCTGCCCATGCTCCAGCACAAAGGGCGCTTCGTGGCAGCGCACCTCGAGCACGCCGCGTGAGCCTGCGCCACCTGCATCCGAGTGGCCAAAGCCCGGATCGAAGAAGCCCGCGTAGTGCACACGGAATTCCCCCACCATCGCCAGATAGGGTGCCATCTCGGCAGCATAGTCTGGCGGAATGGTCACAGCCTCTCGGCTCACCAGAATATAGAATGCACCGGGGTCGAGGATGATTTGGCCATTGTCGCTGTGCACTTCTTCCCAGTAGTCGGCAGGGGCGTAGTGGTTGATATTGTCGAGGTCGATGACACCCGTATGCGGCTTGGCACGGTAGCCCACCAGCGTGGTATCCTTGAGCCGCAGATCAACGGAAAATCCCAGCCCGTCGCTGATCACGGCGTCGCCGTTCACGAGCGGCGTTTCAGCATGCAGCGCGCGCAGTGTATCATCGTCCAGCGTTGCGTCACCCGTGCCAAAACGGATCTGATTGAGGCGCATACCGGGCCGCACGAGGACAGAGAAGGAGCGGGGGCAAATCTCGGCATAGAGGGGACCCGTGTAGCCCGCGCCAATGCGGTCAAATTCCGTGCCGCCGTCGGTTATCAGGCGCGTCAGCAGATCAAGCCGCCCTGTCGAGCTTTTTGCATTGGCCACGGCGCTGACCGTGTCGGGCAGGGCGAGGTGCTCCATGAGCGGGACGACATAGACCGCCCCTTTTTCCAGTACAGCCCCGTTGGTGAGGTCAACACGGTGCATCTCGAACTCGTTCAGACGGTCGGCTACTTTTGCACCGCGCCCTGCGAGAAAGGAAGCCCGGACACGGTAAGCCACTGTGCCCAATCGTAAATCAAGGCTGGCAGGCTGTATCTGGGCTGGATCAACGGCAGGGGTGGCGGAAATCACGCCCGTTGCGATCATCGTCTCAAGCTGTTGGTTCGGGATCACGCCGGACATAAGATTTCCTTTCCATTGGCCATCTTCATAACAAGACAGCCGTATATGTGCAAAACGCCCGCACCCTTAAGGGATACGAGCGTTTTGTGTATGTCGTGGTCGGGCTAGCAGGACTCGAACCTGCGACCTTCCGTCCCCCAGACGGACGCGCTACCAGGCTGCGCCATAGCCCGAACATGGCGCGTTCATACCGTATAGGGAGGTCTGTGCAAGAGGCAATCGCATCCATTCGCACGCCGGTTTCATGATTTTGGTGCTGCACTGCCGCTACGTGCTGCCATGCGGTCCCGCAGCGCACTCAGCTGGGCAAGAAGCGGCTCCATCTTTTGCGCAGTTGCCGCATCCAGTTTACGTATCCGCGCGGTGCGGCTCAGCGCGCCTGCTTCGGCGTGAATGTCTGCTTCGGGTGTGATGGATGGCATGCCGATATCGCGCGCTTTCGGCGGGGCGGGTGTCTCTTCAACAGGTTCGGGTGCCTCTTCAGCGGCTACGTCTTGCGCCGTTTCCTCTGCGACAGGTTTTTGAACGGCTGGTTCTACCTTGTCCTCGGCTACTGGCGTTTCTTCGGCAGGGCGGCGGAGGAATGATGGCAGCGGCTTTGGCATGTCTGACTGCGGTGCTATATCGTCTTGCGCTTTGGCGGCTTCCACATCCGCAGTGTCGCTTGGCGCAGGTCCTGTAGGGGGGGCATTAACGGGTGCGGCCTCAACCTTTTCGGCAGTCTCTGTCAACTCTTGCTTTACTGCCGGCTCGTCTACGGGCGCTGTTGCAGCGGGTTCATTCTCAGATGTATCTTCTGCGTCGATCTGGTTAGAAGCATCGCTTGCTGCGACTGGCGCCTCAGCGGGCTCAACCAAGGCCCCTTCTTCAGCGTTCGCTACGGGGTCGGCTTCTTCAGCTTCGGCTATTTGCTCTGTTGTCGGCATCTCTACAGGTGCCGCGACAGCGGGCTCGTCCCGAGAAGCATCCTCTGGAACTTGTGCTTCTACACTGTCTGTTTTCGGGGCTTCCTTAACAGCAGATGTATCTGTCGCGCTGTCTGCTTGGACAGGCGCAGGAGCCTCCTGTGCTGCGCTATCATCGTCAGCTTCTTGACCCACATCAACTGTTTCATCCTCGGTGACAAGGTCTTCCCCAACTTCATCACCAACTGCGACCTCTTTGGCATCCTCCGCCGTTTCAGCGGTCTCTGCTTGGGGTGCGTCGTCCACCTCTCCAGCTTGCTGGATGGGCGCATTCTTAGACACTGGCGCCGCGCTGCGCTCGGGATCCTTGGGCGCCTCGAAAGGCAGAACCACGGCTTCCTCGGCAACGGGCGCAGGTTTTTGGACGGGGGCCGCTGGGGCAGGTGCCTCTATATCGGCATCGTCAAGCGGCAGGGACATGGCGGCAACGTGGCTCATGCCTTCTTCGCGTAAAATCTTTTGCACACCTTTGATCGTCAGACCGTCATCATGCAGCAGTTTGCGAATACCGCCCAGCAGTTGCATGTCGGTGGGCCTATAGTAACGGCGGCCGCCTGCGCGTTTGATCGGCTTCACTTGCGTGAATTTACTCTCCCAAAAGCGCAAAACATGCGCCTGGATGCCAAGCCAGTCGGCAACTTCGGAGATGGTGCGGAACGCGTCAGGCGATTTGGGCATCAGTTCAGGACTTGTTGCCGTCCGCGACACGATCCTTCATCAAATGTGATGGACGGAATGTCAGAACACGGCGCGGGTTGATCGGAACCTCTTCGCCAGTCTTCGGGTTGCGGCCGATGCGGGCCGATTTGGAGCGGACCGAAAACGTCCCGAAGGAGGAAATCTTTACCTGCTCGCCGCGCACAAGGGCGTCGGACATTTCTTCGAGAACAGTCTCGACCAATTGAGCGCTCTCGTTGCGGGACAAGCCCACCTCGCGAAATACTGCTTCGCTGAGGTCCATTCGTGTAAGTGTATTCGTTGTCATAGTTTCCCCCGATATTTGGGAAGACTTTGGCCAGAACTGTTGGACAAGTCAATCATTACGCAAAGCAATCCGCGTGAAACTGCTATCGCTACCAGCGCAGAACAACTGCGCCCCACGCCAATCCGCCCCCAATTGCTTCGGTTACAAGCAGGTCGCCCTCTTTGATCTGGCCCCGTGCCACACCAACAGAAAGCGCCAGTGGGATTGAGGCGGCAGAAGTATTGCCGTGATCCTGTACTGTCACCACAACCTTATCCATCGGCAGGCCCAGCTTTTTGGCGGTGCCTTGGATGATGCGGATATTGGCCTGATGCGGCACGATCCAGTCGACGTCAGCACTTTCAATGCCAGCGCTTGCCATGGCGGTTGTAGCGGTCTGGCTCAGCTTCTCGACCGCGTGGCGGAAGACCTGATTGCCCTGCATCCGCAGATAACCTGTGGTGCCTGTTGAGGTGCCGCCATCGACATAAAGCAACTCGCGCTGCGTGCCGTCGGAATTGAGGTCGGTCGACAGGATGCCACGGTCGGCAGTGGTGCCTTTGCCTTCCTGCGCTTCGAGCAGGACAGCGCCCGCGCCGTCGCCGAACAGCACACATGTCCCGCGGTCGGTCCAGTCCATGATGCGGCTGAACGTCTCGGCGCCGATGACCATGACACGTTTCGCCTGACCCGACAGGATCAGCGCGTTTGCATTGCTCAACGCAAAAATGAAACCCGCACAAACTGCTTGAATATCAAAGGCAAAGCCCGATTTCATACCCAGTTGTGCCTGAACCATTGTCGCGGCGGAAGGGAAGGTCAGATCGGCAGTGGAGGTCGCCACAATCACCGCGTCAACATCGTCTGCCGTGAGGCCTGCCATATCAAGGGCTGCCTGTGCAGCAGCGGTTGCCATGCTGGAAGTTGTCTCTCCCTTGCCAACAAAATGACGCCGCTCGATCCCCGAGCGGGCCCTGATCCATTCGTCATTGGTATCGAGTGTTGCTTCGAATTCTGCGTTCTCTACAACACGTTCGGGCAAATAGTGGCCCACACCTTTTACAACTGCACGCAGGGTCATTGGGCGGTTGGCTCCTCACTTGGCAAAGCGGCGGCAACACGTGCCGCCAGTTTGTCGTTGAATCCATTCTCGGACAGCTGTGCTGCCAATTTGATTGCTGCCGATATGCCCGTCGCATCGGCAGAGCCGTGCGATTTTACGACCGTGCCATTCAGGCCCAGAAACACGCCGCCATTCACGCGGCGCGGATCAATCTTGAGGCGCAGACGCATCAGGGAGGTATAGGCAAGCAGCGAGGCCAGCCGCGACAGCAAGGAATATTTGAACGCCTCACGCAGGCGTTGGCCGATCAGGCTGGCGGTGCCTTCGCCCGTCTTGATGGCGACATTTCCCGTAAATCCATCGGTGACGATGACATCGGCCTTGTTGCCCGAAATATCGCCGCCCTCGACGAAACCGACAAACTCGAACGCCGCTTCGGCGGAGTGGTCGCGAATCAGGTCGTGGGCTTCTTTCAGTTCGGTCCGGCCTTTATGCTCTTCTGTGCCGACGTTCAGCAGGCCGATGCGTGGACGCGCCACGTCCAGACCACAGCGGGCATAAGACATCCCCATCAGCGCAAAACGCAGCAGGTCATCTGCATCCGCTTTTATGTCCGCACCAACATCCAGCATGACGTTAAAGCCCTGCTTGTTGGAGGAGGGGTAGAGCACAGCAATCGCGGGACGGTTCACACCGGGCAATTTGCGCAAACGGATCATCGACAGCGCCATCAGCGCACCTGTGTTGCCGCATGATACAGCCACGGCAGCCTCGCCTGAACGCACCGCTTCGATGGTTGACCACATGGACGTGTCTTTGCCTGTGCGCACAACATGACTTGGCTTGTCCTCCATCGTGACGACGCCAATGGCATCGCGGACCGTTGTGCGGCTTTCCAACAGGGGGTGTTTGGCCACCAGCGCGCGCAACTCGGCCTCGGGGCCGTGCAGGATAAAGGAGATATCAGGGTTTGCTTTGGCCGAAATAAGACAACCGGCAACCACGGCTGCCGGTCCTTGATCGCCCCCCATCGCATCGACGGAGATGAGGGTGCGGGCGCTCGCGGATTTGTGATCGGTCGGGGCCGTCATCGGGTGCGAATGCCTTTAGTTGTTACTTCTCGGGCGAAGCTTATGCCGCGTCTTCGTCGAGATCAATCTCGTCGTTCTGCGCTACAACTTCTTTGTCTGCATAGTGACCACAAGCGGAGCAAACGTGGTGTGGGCGCTTAAGCTCACCGCAGTTTGTGCACTCGTTCGGGTTCGCTGCTGTCAGCGAATCGTGGGAGCGGCGGTTGTTGCGGCGTGATTTGGATACTTTATTCTGCTGGACAGCCATATCAGGTGCCTTTGTATTCGGGGCCATGGTGCGCGGATCGGCGGCAACGGGCCGTGTTTCATATCAACTCCCGTACGGGCGTGTCGTGCGTTTAGGCAAGTGCCGCTCGCTTGTCCAACGCTAATTCACGGGAGAGGGGCAAAATACTGCGATTTTCAGGGCGCGCAAGCGGGTTTGGGCGCGTTATTTATCCTTGTCACCGTTCAATTGGTCTTTGAGGGCGGCCAAACCGGCGAAAGGGCGGGCCTGCTCGTCGGTCATCGGCTCTTTGCCCGGCTCGGTCACGCGGATGGTTGCAGATTCTGCTTCGGCCTTGCGCGGATATTCGGGCAGGGCGAGGGCGAGTTCCTCCTCCATAACAACTGCGGGATCAATCCATGCGCCAAGTGGCTCTACACTGTCATCTTCGGGCATCTCGGCCTCTGGCGCGTCGATATCGGTATAGTCATGGATAAAGGTGCGCACCACATCCGTATCAATGCGCGTCATCACAGGCTCAAGCGTCACTACACACGCTTGCACCACCGTCGCACCCAATCGGCCCTTTAACTGCCAGTCACGGTCCCCCAATGGGCTGAGGTTCCCTTCAAAAGACAATTTGCGCAATCCAAGCAGGTCCATTTGCTCTGCAATCTTTGCGAGGGCGGCAGCGTCAGGGCGCAGGGAAAAGGGGTTCGGGTTGGTCTGGGACAGGTTCGCTACGCGCAAACTTTTTACTGTAGGAGGTGTGGGCGACATGTGTATGTGCTTTCAATTCTTGAACCATAGGGCGCATCTGGTATATGCGGGATAAAAGCCAGACAGGCTAAGAGCAAGGGGCAGTGCCATGGGTATCTATATTAACACGAGCGTTGTGCGGCGTGTGCTGCTCGCCACAGTAGTGGCTGGCGCGGTATCGGCCTGCTCTCCCCAGTATCAGAACCACGGCTATATTCCGCCAGAAGACGAGCTTGAACAGATCATTGTTGGCGTTGATACGCGGGCTTCGGTTGAGGAAACCATCGGGACGCCATCAACGGCAGGTGTCGTGAACGAGAGCGGTTTCTACTATGTGCGCAGCCGCAAGCGGACGTTTGGTGCGCTGCCCTCCAAAGAGATCGAGCGCCGCGTGCTTGCCATCAGCTTTGACAATGCAGGCGTAGTGAGCAACATCGAGACATTCGGGCTTGAGCGGGGTCAGGTGGTGCCGCTTACGCGCCGTGTGACCGCATCGGGTGTGCGCGACAACAGCTTTATTCGCCAGCTTTTGGGCAATATCGGCCGCTTCAACCCTGCGGGACTTGCGGGCTGATCCGATCACTGCCTGCGCGCTGTGAGCAGCCCATGACCTCTTTGACCAAAGGCATCTATAGAGTTGAGCCTGCAAATGGCGCTTACGATATGGCAGCTGTCTATAATCTGCGCGGCCTGTGCTTTGGCGCGGCGGGCGGCGTGGCCGATCCCTTTGATGCAAAAGCCACACATGTCGTCATGCGCAATGAAGCAAGAGACATTGTGGCGACGTTTCGCATGTCTCGGTTTGTTGGCACGCGATTGCAAGACAGCTATGCCGCCGATTTCTACGACCTGACTGCTTTGCAAAGGTTTTATGGCCCGATGCTTGAGCTTGGCCGCTTTTGCATCCACCCTGAAGTCAACGATCCTGACATCCTGCGCATCGCTTGGGCGGCGCTCACGGCCTATGTGGACGAGAACGGCATCGAGATGTTGTTTGGCTGTTCTTCTTTTACGGGCACGGACCCCCAAGTCTATCTCGACGCTTTTGCTGTGCTCAAGGCGCGGCATCTGGGGCCTGCTGAATGGATGCCTCAGGTCAAAGCGGCGGATGTCTACCGTTATGGTGCGGTCCTGCGGCGTAAGCCTGATCTGGCGAAGGCCAATGCGGTTCTGCCGCCTTTGTTGCGGACCTATCTGGCGATGGGGGGGTGGGTGAGCGACCATGCAGTTGTGGACCGCGCGATGAACACGCTGCATGTATTTACGGCCCTAGAGATCGGGGCCATTCCTGCCGCACGGAAAAAGCTGTTGCGTGCACTTGTCTGATTGACGAATTCGGCGTGGCACAGTAGGCGACACCCATGGCACGCGCACCCCTTCTCCAGCTCTCCGATATCGCCCTCACTTTTGGCGGTGATCCTGTATTTGAAAACCTTGGTCTGGTCATCCAGCAGGGTGACCGATTGGCATTGGTGGGGCGCAACGGCTCTGGCAAATCGACGCTGATGAAGGTCATGGCCGGATTGGTTGAGGCCGATAAGGGTGACATCACGGCAGGCCCCGGCGTGACGGTTGGATATATGGAGCAAGACCCTGATTTGTCAGGGTTTGAGACATTAGGCGACTTTGCTTCCCACGGCCTTGATCCGGGTGAGCTGTATAAGGTCGAGCGGGCGGGTGAAGGCCTCAAGTTTGATCCTGAGCGGCCTGTAGCGACTGCCTCTGGAGGGGAGCGGCGCCGGGCGGCACTGGCCCGTCTGATGGCGCTTGAGCCTGAATTGATGCTGCTGGACGAGCCGACGAACCACTTGGACATCGAAGCGATTGCATGGCTCGAAGAAGAGCTAAAATCGACCCGTGCTGCTTACCTGATTATCTCCCACGACCGCGCGTTCCTGAACGCGCTGACCCGTGCCACCCTTTGGATTGATCGCGGTGCTGTGCGCCGACAAGAGATTGGTTTTCAAGGGTTTGAGGCATGGCGTGACCAAATCTGGGAAGAAGAGGACATGCAGCGCCACAAGCTGAACCGCAAGATCAAGTCGGAGGCGCGGTGGGCTGTTGAAGGCATTTCAGCGCGGCGCAAGCGTAACCAAGGGCGCGTGCGGGCCTTGCAGGAATTACGCGCCGAGCGGAGCAGCCAGATCAAGCGGCAAGGCACTGCTGCCATGGCGCTGGAGGCGGGACCCAAGTCTGGTCGTAAGGTCATGGAAGCCATTAATATCACTAAGGTTTATGGCAATAAGGTCATCTTGCATGACTTCTCGCTGACGGTGAACCGTGGGGACCGCATTGCCCTTGTCGGGCCGAATGGTGTGGGGAAAACGACGCTGCTGAACATGTTGATCGGCAAAGAGCAGCCCGACAGCGGTGAAGTGAAGATCGGGACCAATCTCGCACTTGCGCTGTTCGATCAGGCGCGTGCGCAATTGGACGGGGATATGACCCTTTGGGATAGCTTGACGGGCGATCCTGACATGCGTGTTTCGGGCAAGGCGGACCAGATTTTGGTGCGGGGCTATCCCAAGCATGTCGTTGGTTACCTTAAAGAGTTTCTGTTTGACGAGGCGCAGGCGCGGGCACCTGTGCGGTCTTTGTCTGGGGGTGAGAAGGCGCGGTTGTTATTGGCGAAGCTGATGGCGCGGGAGAGCAATCTTCTGGTGCTTGATGAACCGACCAACGATTTGGACGTTGAAACCCTTGATTTGATGCAAGAATTGTTGAGCAGCTATGACGGTACCGTCATTCTGGTGAGCCACGATCGCGACTTTTTGGACCGTGTGGCGGCCACGACGATTGCGATGGAAGGTGACGGTAAAGCGACTGTTTATGCAGGCGGTTGGACCGATTATCTGGCGCAGCGTGGAATGGAGGATTTTGCGGATAGTGTTGTGAAGTCAAAGACTTCTGGCGCGAAGCAGACCAAAGAAACGAAGCTGCAAAAGGGCTTGAGCTTTACCGAGAAGCACCGCCTTGAGGCGCTGCCTGCGGAGATTGAGCGCATCGGTTTGGAGATTGCAAAGCTGGAAGAATTGCTGAGCGATCCGGCGCTGTTTTCTGAGCAGCCAGCGAAGTTCCAGAAGGCCAGTGATGCACTTGTCCAGCGGCATGAAAAGCTGTCGGATGCCGAGGAAGAATGGCTGATGCTGGAAGAGAAAGCCAACAGCTGAAAAGCGGGGGTGCCATCCGTGCACCCCGCGTACACCTGCTGTACCCCCCCCTGACGCCACCTTGATTTGGAAGCTTGGTGTTTGCTTGGGGCGCGGGATAAAATTTTTTGAAAAGTTTTGCACAGAATTTTTGAAAATTCTGGCGCGTTAGGCCAATGGGGTCCAACGCAGCCATGTGCCGCCTGCGGGCTGTGCTTTGGCCCCAGCGCGGCGTTTGAAGCGGTCGATTTGGGGTGTGGTTTCAGGGCCGAGGTCGAGGGTGCTTATCCCGCGTGCGGCGAGTTTGTTCATGGCTTCCCACAAAATGAGATTATGCGCGTGAAGGCTGCGGCCCTGATCGGTTGTGTGGCCGATGTGATAGGTGGCGCGGCTGCCGTGGGAAAGCATCAGTATGTGGGCCACGGGATAGCCGCGCAGCAGCGCCGTGAAGAGGTGGGTTTGGTCGGGGGCTGCGCTGGCGAAAGCGGCGGTCAATGAGGTGGGCCAGTTCTGGTAACGGCGCTCGCGCGATTGGGTGGCGTGATAGGTCAGCAGCGGGTGATTGGGTGTTAGGGGGCGGTGGAGGATGCGCAGGGGGCTCTGCTCTGCCTGTCCAAGCTGGTGACGCCAGTTTTGGTGGAGGGCTGCGCGGCGGGTATCGCGGGGGGCTGTGAGGTCCAGCGTGAAGAGGACGCGCGGGCTGGCGACATTTATGGCGCGGGGCATCGGGCAGGGACGCTCGGGCGAGAGGAGCAAAGGGCGGCGTTGGAGGCCGAGTGATTTGAGTTGCGCGAGCAGGTCAGGGGGCGGTGCTGAGCGGGGAAGCATCAGGGTGGGTACACCCACTATGCGCCGATTGAGGAGTAGATGGCCTGAAGGGAGCGTGATCGGGTCTTCACCGCACAGGCGGAGTGCTGCGGCGAAAGCGCGGTCTTGCATCAGGGGATGATCGGCGGATGGGGGGCTTGCGTCAAACATGGCTCAAGTTTGCGCTGAAGTTGGTTAAGGGGGGCTTAACCGTAGCCCCCCTTATGGTTTAGCCGAGTTGGATAAGCGCGTGACGTTTTTTGCCAGCAGAGAGTTTGATGGGCGTGGCAAGGGCGTTCGCGTCGATCATCATGCCTGCGTCCGTGAGCGGCTCGTCGTTGAACTTTGCGCCGCTCTCGGAGATCAGGCGCTTTGCCTCTTTGCCGGATCCTGCGAGGCCGGATTTCACGATGAGTTGCACGATGGAGATGCCATCGCCGATCTCGTCTGCCGTGAGGGTGAGTGTGGGCAGGTCGTCACCAACACCGCCTTTCTCGAAGACTTCGCGTGCGGTGGCTTCGGCTGCGGCTGCGGCCTCGGACCCGTGGAGCAGACCTGTGACTTCGTTGGCGAGGCGGATTTTTGCCTCGTTGATCTCCGAGCCTTCCAGCGCGCCGAGGCGGTCACATTCATCGACCGGTAGCTCTGTGTAGAGCTTGAGGAAGCGGCCCACATCGGCGTCGGTGGTGTTGCGCCAGAACTGCCAGAACTCATAGGGCGAGAGCATATCGGGATTGAGCCAGATGGCGCCCGATTGTGACTTGCCCATCTTTTTGCCGTCAGACGTTGTCAGCAGAGGGGAGGTCAGG
>CAWVWS010000084.1:0-12791 GCA_963933905.1 uncultured Sulfitobacter sp. | reverse complement strand
TTTTACTTACCTGTGCAATCAAGGTCGCAAGATCCTGCAAAAGCGGTGTTGGCGTTGCGCTGTCTCCGTCGAATATCTGGAGGGTGTCACGTGAATAGACCTCGATGACCAATCCTTCATCGGTGATACGGGTCACAATATGTTCAAGCAAATTTTCCATAACTTCGGATTCTCCACCATGACCGAGCAGCAGCTCGTTCAGGCTTTCGAATACTTCGTTCTGCGCTTCTGTATCGGCGGCAATTGCGCCGAGCGCTTTGTCTTCTGCGGAAACATGGCTGACCGATGCGCCGGTACCATTTTGCGTCAATGCTTCCTCGGAAAATATACTATCACCGCCAAAGGCACCGTTGCCCCCACCTGAATTCTGGACAATCGGAATGGTTGGCATAAAATAGTCAGCCAAACCCGCTTTTTGCTGCTCGGTCGTCGCGTTCGGCAACCACATCAGCATAAAAAAGGCCATCATCGCGGTTACAAAGTCGGCATAAGCAACTTTCCATGCACCACCATGATGCCCACCGCCTTTGACGATCTTCTTCTTTTTAATAATGATTGGTCTGACATTTGCTTGCGCACTCATACCGACCCCCTTTTGTACACCCGAAGTGAGGAATAGCGCAGTAGGAGTTAGCAAACGGCTAATGCCCCTATCATTGGTTACCAAAAGGTAAATCTTGCAAATAGGGCTACTTATCGTCCAGATCGTTAAATGGATACTTTAATCACTGACAGCCGATACTCTTGGAGCCGCCTGACGCTCACACTTGTGATCGCGACGGTGATTAATGCAGGCATGTGGGCGATTATTGTAATCATGCCAGCGGTCGAAGCAGAATATGGCGGCAGCCGTGCAATGGCTTCGCTGCCCTATACGTTGACGATGATTGGATTTGGGACAGGCAACTATGTGCTGGGCCGCGCAGTGGACCGTTTTGGCATAACACGGTCGCTCATTATCGCTGCGGTTTTGACTGCATCGGGCTATATCCTTGCTACAATGTCGGGATCATTGCTGATGTTATCACTGGCGCAGCTTTTGGTTGGGTTTGCCTCCGCAATAGGCTTCGGGCCGCTGATCGCGGATATCTCGCACTGGTTCGTGAGGCGGCGCGGTATCGCGGTCGCCATAACGGCATCGGGAAACTACCTGTCTGGTGCGATATGGCCCATCCTGCTGGCCAATGTGCTGCAAGATAGTGGGTGGCGCGCTGTCTATCTGGTCATGGCCGTCGTAACACTTGCTGTTGTCGTCCCTCTTGCCTTTGCGCTCAGCCGCAGGCTTCCCGACGAGGCACATGCAGCGGCCGAGCACGCCTCTGTTCTCAACGCCAAGTCGGCAGGTCTTTCGCCGCGTGCGCTCCAGTATTTGCTGGGGCTTGCAGGTATCGGATGCTGTGTTGCGATGTCGATGCCGCAGGTTCACATTGTGGCGCTCTGTGTCGGTCTCGGGTACGGCCCTGCTGTGGGTGCGCAAATGCTGTCGCTGATGCTGTTGGGCGGTGTTGCCTCTCGCATCGTATCGGGTTTGCTTGCCGACCGTCTCGGGGGTGTGCGTACTTTGCTGATTGGCTCAATTCTGCAATGTTTGGCGTTGTTCTTGTATTTGCCAGCGGGGGGTATGGTTTCGCTCTATCTTGTGAGCATGGTCTTTGGCCTCAGCCAAGGGGGCATCGTGCCAAGCTATGCGCTTATCGTGCGGGAATATATGCCAGCGAAAGAGGCTGGTGCGCGGGTCGGGTTTGTCATGATGGCAACGATCATGGGTATGGCGCTGGGCGGTTGGTTGTCAGGTGTGATCTATGATCTGAGCGGCTCTTACACGCTCGCTTTCGTTAACGGGATCGTCTGGAACGGCATGAACATCGCGATCGTTCTCTGGCTGATATCGCGCAGCCGTCCGCGCATTCAAAACGCTGTGATGGCCTAAGCTACCATTTACGCCGTTTTGCCAGTGCCATCTGCTTTTGCCGCTCGCGAAAGCGGTTTTTATCCTCCTCGGTTGTCTCATCGACGCAATGGTGACAACTCACACCCGCCTCAAAACCTGCACGCTCTGTGTCAGCAGGCAGGATCGGACGGCGGCAGCCATGGCACAGCAGATGCGGACCGGGCTTCAGGCCGTGCTCCACACTCACGCGGTTGTCAAAGACGAAACACGAACCGGTCCAAGTGCTCTGCGTGGCAGGTACTTCTTCAAGGTATTTCAGAATACCACCCTTGAGGTGATAGACGTCCTTGACCCCTTGACCCAGAAGGTAGTTTGTCGATTTTTCACAGCGGATGCCGCCCGTGCAGAACATCGCGATCTTCTTGTTATGAAAGCGATCTTTGTTCGCTTCCCACCACGCGGGAAACTCACCAAAACTGGCGGTTTGCGGATCAATTGCACCGTCAAACGTACCTATCGCCACCTCATAGTCATTGCGGGTGTCGATCACAGCAACATTATCACGGGTGATCAGATCGTTCCAATCGGCAGCATCGACATAGTTGCCCACGCTGGTGGTCGGGTCTACATCAGGCTGGCCCATAGTCACGATCTCACGCTTGATCTTGACCTTTATCTTGCCAAAGGGTGGCTCTTGCGCATGGGAAATCTTGTGTTCTAGCGCGGCGCATCCTGGGAGGGCGCGCAGATAGCCAAGGATGGTATCAACAGCCGCCTGTGACGGACCCGCGATCGTCCCGTTCACCCCTTCACGCGCCAGCAGCAGGGTGCCAGTGATCTTATGCTCCAAGCAGAACTGGAGCAGGGGCGGCTTCATCCCGTCAGGATCGGCAAAGCGGGCAAAGTGATAGAGCGCGGCAATGGTATACATGGGACGCCAAATAGGCCGCGCAGGGGTTGTTGCGCAAGAGGGGCGCGGGTTAAAACCCTAGCCAAGTTGTATTCATGCAGAAAGATATCCCAATGCACGCGCTTCTAGTGATCGACGTCCAGAATGATTTTTGCCCTGGTGGTGCCCTTGCGGTTGCAGGCGGGGATGAAATTGTCGCGGGTATCAATGCAATTATGGGCCAGTTCGATGCTGTGATTCTTACCCAAGACTGGCATCCTGCGGGACATTCCTCATTCGCTTCCGTGCACGACGGTCAAGCACCTTACGATATGATCGAAATGCCTTACGGCTCTCAGGTTTTGTGGCCGGATCATTGCATCCAAGGGACCCAAGGGGCGGCGTTTCACCCAATGTTAGAGACTGATCGTGCTGATTTGATCATCCGAAAAGGGTATAATCCAGCCATCGACAGCTATTCGGCATTCTTCGAGAACGACCATAAAACACCAACAGGTCTTGAGGGATATTTGCGAACGCGAGGGATTACCGAGGTCACACTTGTGGGCCTCGCACTGGACTTTTGCGTGAACTACTCTGCGGTTGATGCAGCACAGCTTGGCTTCAAAGTTGAGGTTCGCACCGACCTGTGCCGTGCGATTAACCTGAACGGCTCCCTTGCCGAGGCGACAAAGGCGATGACAGGTGCAGGTGTCACGCTGGACTAGCCACGCAGCCCTGCACACGGCATAAGCGATTAAACACTGGCCTAACGGAGCCTACACCAATGGTTGATATTGCCACCCGCGTCTGGAATCACAAATGGAGGATTGACCCCATTGTGCGGTCGCTGATCGACACTGATTTTTACAAGCTGTTGATGTGCCAGTCTATTTTCCGCAACAAACCGGACACGCAAGTCACGTTCAGCCTGATTAACCGCTCCAAAGATATCCCACTGGCCAAGCTGATTGATGAGGGAGAACTGCGCGAGCAGCTCGATCACATTCGCACCCTGAGCCTGAGCCGTGGAGAATCCACATGGCTGCGGGGGAATACTTTTTACGGTAAACGCCAGATGTTCCGCCCCGACTTTATGGAATGGTTCGAGAACCTGCACCTGCCGCCCTATCACCTTGAGCGGAAGGGCGATCAATACGAGCTGACGTTTGAGGGCAAATGGCATGAGGTCATGCTTTGGGAAATTCCTGCGCTCGCGGTCCTGATGGAGCTGCGCGGCCGTGCGGTTCTGGGTCAGATGGAGAAATTCGAGCTTCAGGTCCTCTATGCCCGTGCCATGACCCGTGTTTGGGAGAAGGTTGAGGCACTGCGCGATGTGCCCGATCTGTCGATTGCCGATTTTGGCACGCGTCGCCGCCACAGCTTCCTCTGGCAGGATTGGTGCGTGCAGGCGATGAATGAAGGCTTGGGCGCGAAATTCACAGGCACGTCGAACTGCAAAATCGCGATGAAGCGGGAGCTTGAAGCGATTGGTACCAACGCCCATGAATTGCCCATGGTCTATGCCGCACTCGCCAAAGACGACAAAGAGTTGTTCCAAGCGCCTTATAAGGTACTTGAGGATTGGCATGACGAGCATGAGGGCAACTTGCGCATCATCCTGCCTGACACCTATGGCTCTCAAGGGTTTCTCGACAGTGCGCCCGACTGGCTGGCGGGTTGGACGGGCATCCGTATCGACAGCGGTGATCCTGCGACCGCTGCGCAGCAAGCGATTGATTGGTGGAAATCACGTGGTGAAGATCCCCGCAACAAGCGTGTAATTTTCAGCGATGGCCTCGACGTGGCCAAGATTAAAGAGTTGCATGCGCAGTTTACGGGCAAGACAGCGATATCGTTTGGCTGGGGCACGCTGCTCACCAACGATTTCCGCAACCTTGTACCAGATGATGCCCTCGCCCCCTTCAGCCTTGTCTGTAAAGCAGTGAGTGCCAATGGATCGCCGACAGTGAAACTCTCCGACAACCCGAACAAAGCCATGGGACCAGCGGAGGAGATAGAACGCTACAAACGTGTCTTTGATATGGGAACGCAAACACCACAGGAAGTCATCGTATGACCACCACACATGAGGCCGATGAAGACGCCCGTAATCAGGACATCCTGATCTACATTAACGGTGAGCTGAAACCGCGCGCTGAGGCGACAGTATCGGTCTATGACAGCGGCTTCTTGCTGGGCGATGGCATGTGGGAAGGGATGCGGCTCTATAACGGTGTCTGGGCGTTTTTTGACGAGCATATGGATCGCTTCTTTAACTCCTGCAAAGCGGTCTCGCTTAATGTAGGGATGGATAAGGATGGCATCGCCGAGGCGCTGCGCATGACGGCAGAAGCCAACAAAATGACTACTGATGTGCATTGCCGTCTGATGCTCACACGCGGCGTAAAAGTAAAACCGTTCCAGCACCCCTCGCTTTCGCGATCCGGCCCGACGCTGGTGATTATCATGGAGCATTCCAAACCTGTCGCCACGCTCAGCGATAAAGGCATCCGTCTTGCCACTGTTCCACAAGTGCGCGGCCTGCCTATGTCGCAAGACGCAAAATACAATAGCCACTCCAAGCTGAACTGCGTGATCGCCTGCCTTCAGGCAGAGCAGGCAGGCGCGGATGAGGCGCTGATGCTTGATCCGCATGGCTTTGTGAACACTACTAACGCTTGCAACTTTTTCATTGTGCGGCGCGGTGAGGTTTGGACCTCAACGGGGGACTACTGTATGAACGGTGTCACGCGGCAAAAGGTGATTGATTTGTGCCGTGCCGATGGCATTCCAGTGTTCGAGAAGAACTATTCGCTCTATGAGGCCATTGGTGCTGATGAAGCATTCCTGACAGGTACTTTTGGCGCACAAACGCTGGTGTCCGAGATTGATGGAAAGCCGATTGGCGACGGCAGTCGCCCAATTACCGAACGCATCAGGCAGCTTTATAAACAGGCGATTACAGAGAATATCGCGCGCTAACCTTTAGCTGAGGTTCGGCGCGTTACAATACCAGAACGGATGAATGCAGCGATAAAGATCGCCGTGAGGATCAGGATGATCGTCGGCGCAGGCGCGCTGTCGACATAGAAGCTGGCATAGACGCCCAACACAGCCGAGAGCATGGTAACCCCTACCGCAATAGGCAGCATGCGCGAAAACTGCTGGGTCAGCAAAAACGCAATCGCCCCAGGCGCAATGAGCAGGCCAATCGACAGGATAATTCCTACCGCCGAAAGCGTTGCAACAATGGTGAGCGAGATCAGTGCCAGCAACCCATAGTGCAACCAACCCACACGAAGCCCCACCGCCTGCGCCTGAACGGGATCAAAGGCGTGCAGCATCAGATCACGCTGCTTGGCGATAACAATAATCGCGACGAACAATGAGATCAGCCCCGCCGTCCACAGATCCTCGCTCCCCACGCCAAGCATGTTGCCAAACAGGATATGATCGAGGTGCATGTCTGTGCTGATCTTGGTGTACATCACGATGCCAAACCCGAACATGCCAGAAAACACGATACCCATAACAGTATCCTGCTTCACGCGGCTGTTCTCGGACAGAAACCCCGTCGCCAAGGCACAAAACATCCCTGCACAAAACGCGCCGATAATGAGGGGAATGCCCAGCACATAAGCGGCCACCACACCGGGCAGCACTGCATGGCTGATCGCATCTCCCATCAGGGACCACCCTTTGAGCACCAGATAGCAGGACAGCAAACTGGTTGGGACTGAGATCATCAGCATGATGAAAAAGGCGTTTTGCATAAACGGGAATTGGAAGGGTTGGAGCAATGTCTCGATCATGGGAGCAGCGCTTCACGTGCTTTGCGACGTGCCGAGAGGTATCCGTGCTTGGGGGCGAAAACGAAGGCGATGAGAAAGATCACTGTTTGAAGGCTCACAATGATACCGCCTGTTGCGCCATCCACGAAAAAGCTGAGGTATGCACCAAAGAAAGAGGTCAGCGCGCCGATGGCAACACTGACGATCAAGAGCCGTGGAAAGCGGTCAGTCAGCAAATAGGCCGTCGCACCCGGTGTCACCACCATCGCAATAACCAGAAACGCCCCAACAGTTTGCAGCGCGGCCACGCAGGATGCTGACAGCAGCATAAAGAAGATCACCTTGAGCAGGTCAGGCTTGAGCCCGATGGACCGCGCATGGTTTTCGTCAAAGAAGGTAACCATCAGGTCCTTCCACTTGGCCAAAAGTACCGCCAGCGTGACAAAGCCGATGATCGCCAGTTGCAATGTATCGGATGGAGTGATGGCAAGGATATTGCCCATAGTAATTGTTTGAACGCTTACGGACGTTGGCGACAATGATACCATAAACAAGCCTAGTCCAAAGAAGGATGTGAAGATCAGCCCAATAATCGTGTCCTCTTTTAGCCCCGAACGCTGATTGAGAAACAGCATTGCGCCAGCGGCCAATCCCCCCGCTGCAAAAGCGCCCAAGGCAAAGGGCAAGCCCAGCATATAGGCACCAGCCACACCGGGCACGATGGAATGGCTAAGTGCGTCGCCGATTAGGGACCAACCCTTGAGCATCAGGTAAGCGGACAGGAAGGCGCACACCCCGCCTACCAACGCGCTCACCCACATGGCGTTGAACATATAGCCGTAGGTAAAAGGCAGCAGGAGCGTCTCCATCACGTGACGTCTTCCTTTTCAGGTTCGTCTTTTTGCGTCTCGTCGGCATAGACAACAAACGGCCGTTCATCATCGGTAATAACGCGAATGGAGCGGGCATCGTCATCGTCATGCAGGTCCGAGCCACCAATAACGAAGTGACGCAAGACGCCGCCAAAGGCGAGTTCGAGATTGTCGTGGGTAAACGTCTGCTCGGTTGTGCCGAAGGCAATTACAGTTTCTTTCACCAGAACTGTGCGATCACAAAACTCTGGCACAGACCCGAGATTGTGGGTTGAGACAAGCATCACACGCCCTTCGTCGCGCATCTCGCGCAGCAGGTCGATAATCTGGTCTTCTGTTTTGACATCCACACCTGTAAACGGCTCATCCAGTAGGATCACCTGACCCTCTTGGGCCAGGGCGCGGGCGAGGAAGACGCGCTTGCGCTGCCCGCCAGATAGTTCACCAATCTGGCGATGGCGAAACTCGGTCATGTTCACGCGGCTTAGCGCCTCGGTCACGGCGGCATGGTCTGCTTTGCGCGGATGACGAAAAAAGCCCATGTGGCCATAGCGGCCCATCATCACCACATCCTCGACCAACACAGGAAAGGACCAATCGACTTCCTCGGATTGCGGAACGTAGGCCACGATATTACGCTTGAGCGCTTCTTTGACAGGCAGACCAAGAATGGTAATCTCACCTTTGGCTGCGGGTACAAATCCCATGATCGCCTTGAATAGGGTCGATTTTCCCGCACCATTTACACCTACAAGGGCAGTGATCGTCCCCCGCGGCACATCAAAGGTCGCATCGCGCAGGGCAGTATGCCCGTTGCGGTAGGTCACTGTTACATCACGTGCGGATATGCCCTCACTCATTTAGTCAGCCCTTTTACAATTGTCTCGGATGTGACCCGCAAAAGATCGAGATAGCTTGGAACAGGGCCATCCGCTTCGGTCAGGCTATCGACGTAAAGGACGCCACCATATTCCGCGCCAGTTTCCCGTGCGACCTGCTGTGCAGGGGCTTGCGATACAGTAGATTCGCAAAAAACGGCAGGAATATTGTTATCGCGCACGGTATCAATCACTTTACGCACCTGTTGGGGCGTACCTTGTTGGTCGGCGTTCATCGGCCAGAGGTACAATTCCTTCATCCCGAAATCACGGATCAGATAGCTGAATGCGCCCTCACAAGTCGCAAGCCAGCGTTGATCCTCTGGCAGTTCCAGAATGGCAGCACGCAGCGGTGCAATCGCCTCGGTAATCTGCGTTTTATAGGTATCGGCATTGGCGCGGTAGATATCCGCATTTTCAGGATTGTGTAGTACAAATGCGTCGCGGATATTGTCCACATAGATCAAAGCATTATCCAGCCCCATCCACGCATGGGGATTGGGTTTGCCGTCATACTCGCCTTCGGAAATGCTGATCGGCTCAATCCCGTCGGTGAGGGTGGCAGAGGGAACATTGCGCAGGTTTGACAAAAACTGCTCGAACCACAGCTCTAGGTTGAGACCATTCCAGAGGATCAAATCAGCATCTTGTGCCCGAATGATATCGCGCGGTGTGGGGGAGTAGCCGTGAATTTCCGCACCCGGTTTTGTGATGCTCTCTACGATGGCAGCATCGCCTGCCACGTTCCGCGCCATATCGGCAATAACGGTAAAGGTGGTGACAGCTTTAAACTTTTCCTGCGCGACAGCCGCAGTGGTCATTAACGCCAACGCGCCAACGATTAGAAATGTCTTTTGAATGGCGTTGAACATCGTCGAGGCTCCGTTGTGTGAGGTTGCGGTATAATTTTCTTATGAGAACCATTCACAACTGTAAATAAGAATGATAACGATTCTCAAAGATAATGGATTGATGCGAATATAGGATGCAAATCATGGGCGGCGAGAGTGAGAAGACAGAAAAAATGACTGCCGCCCTGCGCAAAGCTGGAATTCGTGTAACGCGTCAGCGCATCGCATTATTGGGTGTTCTTGTGGATGCCGATGATCACCCAGACGCAGTTGAATTGCATGACCGCGCCAAACAGATCGAGCCGACAGTCTCGCTCGCGACGGTTTACCGCACGCTTTTGGTGTTGGAGGAAAGCGGCGTTGTGCATCGGCATTCCTTTGAAGGAGGCGGTGCGCGGTTCGAGACCTCGCATGAAGAGCATCACGATCACATTCTGGACGTCGATACCGGAGAGGTAATTGAATTCCAGTCCGACAAGATTGAACAGCTTCAGGACGAGATCGCGCGCGAGTTGGGCTATGAAGTCGTTCATCACCGACTAGAGCTTTATTGCCGCAAGAAATCCTAAGCTTTCTTGAGGCGTCGTTCGCGCCACACGATGAGGAGGCCACTTGCAAGGATCAGGAGCGCACCGGGGAATAACTCGTCCCATGGTGCTTCATCAAAGAAGACCCAGCCGAGCAAAAACGCCAATGGAATTCCGAAATAGTTGAACGGCGCGAGGTTGCTTTGCTCCGCCATGCGGTAGGCCATAATCAAGAGCAATACCGCCGAGCCGCCAAAACCACCCATCGCAACCAGCCAGAAGATATCTGTCGGTTGGTCCAACGGGGAAAAGCCCCCTGTTATGAAGGCGAGGATCACGGCGCCCAGTAAGGCAACAATGCTGGAATATAGGTTGATCAAAGGCGTTGGGACATCATCGTCCATCATGCGTGCGGTCACCCCAACCATTGCATAACAGACCGCAGCGCCCAAAGGCAGAAGTGCCGCAGGCGAGAAAGTGTCCGATCCGGGTCGCACAATCCAGACCACACCGATAAATCCAAGCACGACGGCACTCCACCTGATCCAGCCCACCTTTTCGCCCAGCAGCACAGCGGCCAATCCCACAGCAAAAAGCGAATTCGCATACGTAATGGTGGACGCCGTCGCAAAGGTCAGCAGCCCGAGTGACAGATAGAACGAGAATTGGGCAAAGGTCAGAATGACGCCGCGCGACAGGGCCAGCCGCCACTGCCTAAGCTTCCATATCCTCCCCTTTGCATGCCAATCGCGAGAGCCATAGAGGATAATCAGGGAGGGGATTAAACCAAAGGTGTTGCGATATGCAGAAAGCTCAGCCGCGCCGTAGCGGGGGGAGAGATGCTTGATGATCAGCCCCATCGCATCAAAAAGCGTCAGTGCGCAAAGCAGCAGCAATACGGCTGTCAGGGTGCGATCGGGTTTCATCCCTCCATGATGGTTCGGGAAGAAGGCAATGACCAGAAAGGAAATTGGCAATCCCGGCTTTTGCTGTGAAATCTATTGCGCCACTCGGGACAGTTCGCCTACGCTAAGACGAAGCGCTGCCTGTCTGAGGTCGATAAGAGGCGTAAAATCGAGGAGAGCATCAATGAAGACCGAAGCAAGAGCAGTCATAGCCAAGCGTACCGCTGTTCTTCCTGCGATGTTTGCGCTGGTTTTGGGGGCATTTATTGTCGCCATGGCGGGCCATTTACAGGCGGAAACCTTGCACAGTGCGGCCCATGACATGCGCCATGCAAACGGCTTTCCTTGCCACTAGTCTATGTTGTCTAAACTGCTGACGAGCGGCTTGTTCGCGGGCGCTGCCGCGGGTTTGATCACGGGGCTATTACAGCTGTTTTTTGTTCAGCCGATCCTTTTGCAGGCCGAGTTGTATGAAAGCGGTGCCTTAGTTCATTTTGGCGCCGTTACTGCCATGCCGCAGCCAGACCTGCTCGGTTTTGATCCTGTTCGTGATCTACTGAGTATCGTTTTCACCATGCTTACCTATACTGGCTACGCCATGATGATGGTTGCACTTATGCTGCTAGCCGAGGAGCGGGGTGCAGAGGTGAATGTGCGTACGGGTATCCTTTGGGGTATCGCCGGATTTGTTGCAGCACATCTTGCACCCGCATTTTCCTTGGCACCCGAAGTCCCCGGTGCTGCTGCCGCAGATATCGGAGAGCGACAACTGTGGTGGTTTGCAACAGTTGCCGCAGCTGCTGTTGCGATGTGGTTGCTTGCTTTTGGCAGAAATTGGGGAATATGGGGCGTTGCTATGATCCTGCTATTTGCGCCGCATTTGATCGGTGCGCCAATGCCGGATGGATTTTTCGGCCTTGTCCCGCCCGAAATCGCAGCTCTGTTTGCGGCCCGTTCACTTTGTGTGGGACTTGCCGGATGGGTCATCTTGGGGTGTATGGCTGCATATTTTCTGGATAAAGAACAAAGACTACCAGACTAGGGGATAGTTATGCGCAAAATGATGATTTTCGTTATTGGTCTTACATTCGGTGTTGCAGGCGGTTTTACCTTGGCCGCAGGAAGCGGGATCAAGGCAAAGGGGCATAAGCACGCTAATTTGGATCATAGTGCCATGGATCATTCTGCGATTGGGCACGGTGATGGGGCGCATGCGATTGACCACGACATGCCGTTGGACGTTGATGCCGCATCCGCGCCTACTATCGACATCATGGTGACCAAAGATCCGATGTCAGGCTATAATCTGTATGTCATGGTGGACGGTCTCAGCTTAGCACCGAAATCTGCCAGCCTCGTCCATGTCGCGGGTGAGGGGCATGGGCATATCTACGTCAACGGTGCGAAAATTGCGCGGCTTTATAGCGATTGGTATCACCTTGATGCGCTGCCAAAAGGTGTGGCTGAGATCGAAGTCACGCTCAACACCAACGATCATCGGCCCTTAGCACTAAATGGCACACTAATCGCGGTTAAAAAAACTGTGACAGTAGACTAACGCGGGGCGCTTGCGGGTCATTCAGGATCAATTTTTCCGCGCATGGCCTTTACCTCGCCGCGAACCTTCTTTGCTTTCAACCGCCGCTTTTTCGACCCCAGCGTAGGTCGAGTTGCGATGCGGCGTTTGGGGGGCGCAAGCGCGTTTTGGATAAGTTCTTTCAGCCGCTCGCGTACAATATCGCGGTTGCGCGCTTGGCTGCGTGTTTCGTCACATTGCAGAACAAGGGCGCCCTCATTAGTCCACCGCCGCCCCGCGAGCCTTCTCAATCTGTTCTTCACGGGCAAGGGAAGGGACGGCGAAGTCGCTGCCTCAAACCGTAACTCAACAGCAGACGATACTTTGTTCACGTTCTGCCCGCCTGGGCCAGAGGCGCGCATGAAACTCTCGGTGAGTTCCCAGTCCTGAATGATAATCTTGTCGGTGATGTGCAACATGGTGCAGATCATAGCGCGCAATAGCACAAGGTGAAGGCTTGATCATCCATGGTGCGAAAAGGGCCGCCCTGAAACAGAGCGGCCCAATCGAATTGTATAGGAGGTGGGATCGGTAAGACCGATGGTCCACTTCGGGTTTCAGTGAACTAGGGGCTGCCCTAGCAAACGACCTCCAAAGTTGTTCCGACA
>CAWVWS010000083.1:0-12896 GCA_963933905.1 uncultured Sulfitobacter sp. | reverse complement strand
GGGGAATGGAACAGTGTTGAAGAAGATAAGGGCATCAGCTCAGGACCGCCATCCAAATCACTGGGCGCACGGCGCGGCTCCTCGATGGAGCTGATGGACCTCGCCACCGAGGAAGCACCACCGCCGCGCACCATGTCAGGCATGGGTGAGTTGGACCGCGTGCTGGGTGGTGGCCTTGTCGCGGCATCCGCCATATTGGTCGGCGGTGATCCGGGCATCGGGAAATCCACGCTGTTGCTGCAAGCCGCCGCAGCTTTCGCCAATCGTGGCCTCAAGGTGGTCTATATCTCGGGCGAGGAAGCCTCAGCGCAGGTCCGCATGCGCGCCCAACGCCTTGGCCTGTCCGAGGCAAAAGTGAAGCTCGGCGCCGAAACGAACCTGCGCGACATTCTCACCACATTGGACAAAGAACGCCCCGCGCTGGCCATCATCGATTCGATCCAGACCATGTGGGCCGACAATGTCGAAAGCGCCCCCGGCTCAGTCTCCCAAGTCCGCGCCGCCAGCCATGAGTTGACCTCCTTCGCCAAACGCACAGGCACTTCAGTCGTGCTGGTGGGTCACGTCACCAAAGAGGGCCAGATCGCCGGCCCCCGCGTGGTCGAGCATATGGTGGACACGGTGCTCTATTTCGAGGGCGAGCGCGGCCACCCTTTCCGCATCCTGCGCTCCGTCAAAAACCGCTTTGGCCCCGCCGACGAAATTGGCGTGTTCGAGATGACAGGCCGTGGCCTCGCCGAAGTCACCAACCCTTCCGCATTGTTCCTGTCTGAACGCGGCCAGCCCGCTGCAGGCTCCGTCGTCTTTGCAGGGATTGAGGGCACCCGCCCCGTCTTGGTCGAGATCCAAGCCCTCGTCGCCCCCTCGCCGCATTCCCAAGCGCGCCGCACTGTCGTCGGCTGGGATGGCGGACGTCTGGCGATGATCCTCGCGGTGCTGGAAGCGCGCTGCGGGATTCCTTTTGCGGGTCTTGATGTCTACCTCAATGTGGCAGGCGGCATGAAAATATCCGAGCCTGCCGCCGATCTTGCTGTCGCTTGCGCGCTTTTGAGCGCACGCGAGGACACAGCGTTACCAGCGGAAACCGTGGTTTTCGGGGAACTTAGCCTGTCAGGCGCGCTCAGACCTGCAACACAGACGGAAAACAGGTTGAAAGAGGCGCAAAAACTTGGTTTTACGTCCGCAATAGCACCCAAAGGCGGCAAGGCCGTGGTTGTGGATGGCATCTCGATGCGCCCCATGACTGATCTGACCGCATTTGTGGGCGAGATATTCGGCGCGGGCTAACGCGCCCCCAAGATAAAAGGCGAGACGAGCATGGAAGGTTTTACCATCATTGACGGCGTTGTGGCGCTGGTCATCGTGATGTCGGCGCTGCTCGCCTACGGTCGCGGTTTTGTACGTGAGTTAATGGCGATTGTCGGCTGGATCGCCGCTGCCGTGCTCGCCTATCTCTTTGCCCCGCAGGTTGAGCCTCTGGTGCGTGAAATTCCGGTTGTGGGCGATTTCCTCGCCGACAGCTGCGAACTGTCAATCATCGGGGCCTTCACACTTGTTCTGGCGATCACACTGGTTGTCGTATCGCTCTTTACGCCCCTGTTTTCATCATTGGTACAACGCTCCTTCCTTGGCGGTTTCGATCAGGCGCTCGGGTTCATCTTTGGTGTGGCGCGTGGCAGCCTGCTGGTGGCGATTGCCTTCTTTGTCTACTCGACCGTTATCACAGGCCAGCAGTTTACCATTGTGGACGACAGCCGCTCCTCACAGGTATTTGGCCGTTTCACCGATGACATCCAGAACTCCGACCCCGATCAGGCACTTGGCTGGATCACAGGCCGCTACGAGCAGCTGGTGTCAAGCTGTTCCGCCAGCTAATCGCCTGCGTTTAAGCAAGTCGTAACTGTCAGCAGCTATGCCTGTCTCCAAAGCGGAGAGATGATGCATGGCGATGGACGACTTCTTTAAACTGGTTGGCTGTGTCCCGACACCTATTTTCGTGATGGACGTCACCCACGGCGCCTTGCCCGTCTATGCCCACTACAACCTCGCCGCCTTGGAAAAAACGGGCCGCGCCTTGGACGATATTGTCGGCAAAACCTCTATCGAAGTGTTCGGACCCGAATTTGGCACCGCCGCCAGCGAGGAACAGCTCGAAACGATTGCCTCGCGAAAGCAGCGTAAATATGAATATGAACTGCCGCTTAAAGACGAAATTCGCATTGTCCGCACCACCCTCACGCCGCAATTCGATGCACAGGGAAACGTCATCCGCCTGATCGGGAACCCGATTGATGTCTCCATCGAATGGGTAGCCCAGAACGCCAAGGCAAAGCTGGAAACCATCAGCACAGAAGTTGAACAGTTTATCGCCATGGCAGCGCATGATCTGCGCACGCCCATGCGCAATGTCCTCTCCCTTGCCGAACTGCTCGAAGAAGGATTTGAAAATCACGGCGATGGTAAACTTGAGTTGATCGAACTGCTCAAAGACACTTCCGAGAAATCAATGGATCTGATCGCCGACGTTCTCTCCTATGCAAGCACTCTGAACCTCTCCAGCACCACCACCCTCTACCCGCTTGAAACCATGTGCCAGAACCTGATGCATGTGCTCGATCCGCAGGGCGTTCACCACATCGACTGCACGCCGATTACCCTGTCGGGCGAAAAAAGCGTCATGCAGATCGTGCTGCACAATCTGATCGACAATGCTCTCAAACACGGCAACAGCAAGAAGATGACGCTGCGCTGCCATGCCCGCATGCTCGGCTCTGCTGAAGTCGAAGTCACGGTGAGCGACAATGGCCGCGGATTTAAAAATCCGGGCAAGCTCTTTCTGGAAACAGGTGAGTTCCTGGTCGACAGTGGCTATGGCCTTCTTGCGATCCGCAAACTGATCCTTGCTCGTGGCGGCAAGATCACAGCGTTTAACGATCCCGAAACAGGCGGCAGTGCCGTAATATTCACCTTACCAAGTCAGTCCGTCACCCTTGCCGATGGGGCAAAACGCTTTTCCAACCGCGAAAAGACAGCCATGATCCCAAGCGGGAGAGCCCATCCGGACGCTGGCATGTGAAAACTTCAAACGCCGCGTGACTCTCCGCTTCAGGTTTCGTAAGACCCTCTTAACTTTTGCCGGTCTCAGGAGCACTCCCTTGTCCCACACCCCGCCCAAGATAATGCCGCCCGCTCACCCTTTTGATGCGTCTTATCTCTCCAACAGCGAGGATGGTGATAAACTAAAGGAAGAATGCGGCATTTTCGGTGTGATTGGTGTCGCCGATGCGGCCAATTTCGTAGCGCTCGGATTGCACGCGCTCCAGCACCGCGGTCAAGAAGCGGGTGGAATCGTCACCCACTGCCCCGACGCGGGATTCCAGTCTGCCCGCCGCTTCGGCTATGTGCGTGACAACTTCACCAGCCAAAAAGTCATGGAAACCCTACCCGGCTCACTGGGCATCGGCCATGTGCGTTATTCCACATCAGGCTCCAAGGGCCAGACAGCCATCCGCGACGTCCAGCCCTTCTTTGGCGAATTTGCCATGGGCGGTGCAGCCATTGCGCACAACGGCAACATCACCAACGCAAACGCGCTCCGCCGCGAGTTGATCGAGCGCGGCTCGATCTTTCAATCCTCCTCGGACAGCGAATGTATCATCCACCTCATGGCCCGCTCGCTCCAACAAAACATCCCCGAGCGGATGGAAGATGCGCTGCGCCGCGTTGAGGGGGCCTTCTCCATCGTTGCCATGACCCGCACCAAACTGATCGGTGTGCGCGACCCGCTCGGCGTGCGCCCGCTGGTGCTTGGCAAACTCGGCGACGGCTTCGCGCTCAGCTCCGAAACATGCGCGTTGGACATCATCGGTGCAGAGTTCGTCCGCGAGATCGAGCCGGGCGAGATGGTCGTCATCACCGAAAAAGGTGTGCAAAGCCATTTCCCTTTCCGCCGTCAGCCGTCCAAGTTCTGCATATTCGAGCATGTTTATTTCTCCCGCCCCGACAGCATCCTTGGGGGCCGCTCCGTCTATGAAACCCGCGAGGCGATTGGCCGCGAATTGGCCAAAGAAAGCCCTGTTGACGCGGATATGGTCTGCCCAGTGCCCGACTCAGGCACCCCCGCCGCCATCGGTTTCAGCCTTGAGAGCGGCATCCCTTACGCAATGGGAATCATCCGCAATCAATACATGGGCCGGACCTTCATCGAGCCGACCGAGAGCATCCGAAACATGGGTGTCCGCCTCAAGCTCAACGTGAACCGCGCACTGGTCAAAGGCAAACGCATCATTCTGGTCGACGACAGCGTTGTGCGGGGCACCACCAGCCGCAAGATCAAAGAGATGATCCTCGACGCGGGCGCTGCCGAAGTCCACTTCCGCATTGCCTCGCCACCTACTGCTTGGCCCTGTTTCTACGGTGTGGACACGCCAGACCGCGACAAACTTCTGGCGGCCAACATGTCTGAGGACGAAATGCGCGACCATCTCGGCGTTGATAGCCTCAAATTCATCTCGCTCGACGGTCTCTACCGTGCCGTCGGAGAGGCAGAGGGCCGCAAAAAATCCTGCCCGCAGTATTGCGATGCCTGTTTCTCTGGCGAATATCCCGTGACCCCTTCGGACAAGATTACCGAGGGTTTCCAGATGAAGCCTGCCGCTGAATAAATCGCGGGTCAGGCGCGTGCAAAGGGCTAACTAAGCCGCATGCGACTGATAACACTGTTCCTGATATGCTTGCCCAATCTGCTTTGGGCCCATGACTGGTCCGCCCTGCGCGAGCCTGATGCCATCGCAATAGTGCGCCATGCACTAACCCCTGGCGGCGGCGATCCCTCCAATCATACGATTGATGACTGCACCACCCAGCGCAACTTGAGCGATGCAGGCCGCGACCAGGCCCGCCATGTCGGCGCGGCGCTTCGCGCAGAAAACATCCAATTTGATGGCGTTTTCACAAGCCAATGGTGCCGCACCCGCGAGACCGCCACACTGCTCAATCTCGGCACTCCCTCCGATCTGCCAGCCCTAAATTCCTTCTTCGAAAACCGCATTCAACGCGGCCCCCAAACCGCTGATCTAAGGCGGTTTTTAGAAACCAACACCGGTCCTCTCATGCTGGTCACCCATCAGGTCAACATTTCGGTCCTCACAGGCAGCAGCACCCGCTCTGGCGAGATCATCGTCTTCCGAATGACCGATGCAGGCACCGAAATTCTGGGCCGGATTCTCATCGAGCCATAGTTACTGCCATGAACTGTCAGCACCTCTGTGCTATAGTTGCTCCATGACAGATGTATTTGCCCAGACCCTGACCCAATGGCCCGTTGAGGCCCAAGCGCAGTTCAATGAGATGCGTGCATTGATTCTAAACGCCGCGGCAGAAGCCGATGTTGGCCCCATCGAGGAAAGCCTCAAGTGGCGCGAACCCGCATGGCGGCCAAAACGTGCCAAGCAAGGGACCACTCTGCGCCTGAACTGGCACGCAAACCTGCCCAGCACGATTGCGTTATTCGTGGGCTGTCAAACAACCCTCAGCGCAACTATGCAGGACATCTACCCAACTGAATTTATTTATGAATCCAACCGTGGCCTGCGCCTCAAACTGGGCGAACCTCTGCCAGAACAAGCCATCGATCACCTCGCCCGCATGGCCTTCACCTATCACCGCAAAACCTGACCAGCGCCCTTTCGCCGAAGACACGGCAAGGCTTTGCCGAGCCAAGCAACCCTCCATTCTCCCTGCTCAAAACAAAGCATAGCTGACGCTCTGAAACCTAAATCAGGAGCGATCATGGCCACCCCACACGACGGCACCCCCACCCCCCCCATCGTCGAAACCCACGCCACCCAAGAGGCAAAGCTGGACCGCATCGCATTGCTCGGCACCTTTGGCGCGGCCAATGCACCGCATGCGCTGGTTCGCTTGCCCCGTGGCACCACCCAGTCTGTCAAAATCGGTGATGCCTTGGCTGGCGGCACCGTTGCGGCCATCAGTGCCGATCGCCTGATCCTGTCGCGGATGGGTAATGAGCAGATTTTGCGGATGCCGCAAGGCTAAGCCCCCCTTGACGACATGCACCCGCCCGCGCATATCCCTCCCATGACACAGAAAACCGCATTGATCACAGGCGCCTCGCGCGGCCTTGGTGCCGCCCTCGCTGAGGCGCTTGCGCCGACACATCACATCATCGCTGTGGGCCGCACGGTCGGCGCACTCGAAGAGCTTGATGACCGGATCAAAGCCCTTGGCGGCAGCGCCACACTGGCACCGATGAACGTCACAGACACGGCGGCCATGCAAACCCTGTGTCGCGGAATTTATGACCGCTGGGGCAGCCTTGATATGTGGCTGCACACGGCAATCCATGCCGCCCCAATGACACCAACCCATCACATCGGTGCAAAAGACCTCGAGAAATCCATCACTGGCAACGTCACGGCAACGGCGACGCTGATCAACTATGTAGCCCCCCTGCTCGGCAAAGACGGCCAAGCGGTGTTTTTCGATGACCCTATTGCGGGTGAGAAATTCTTCGGCAGTTACGGCGCTACAAAAGCGGCCCAAATCGCCCTCGCCCGCAGCTGGCAGGTCGAGACATCCCGCATCGGCCCGCGCGTCGAGATCGTGACACCAAAGCCCATGCCAACAGCCACCCGCGCCCGTTTCTACCCTGGTGAAAGCCGCGAAGGACTGCATGACATCCATACGGAGGCCGCGCGCCTTCTGGCAACACTCCAGAAATAACCTCAGCCTCGCTTGCCCGTATGACCCGCCTCGCCTATCAAGGCAAAAAGGGGCAATCTCATGCGTATTCTTGTGACGAACGATGACGGCATTAACGCGCCGGGTTTAATTGTGCTTGAGGGCATTGCAAAAGAGCTGGCAGGCCCGGACGGCGAGGTCTGGACCATCGCACCTGCGTTCGAGCAATCAGGCGTGGGCCATTGTATCAACTACACCAAACCCACGCTCATCACCGAGCTGTCGCCGCGCCGCTACATGATCGAGGGCAGCCCTGCCGACTGCATCCTCTGCGCACTCTATGACCCGATGAAGGACGCACGCCCCGATCTGATCCTGTCAGGCGTGAACCGTGGTAATAACGCCGCCGAGAACACGCTGTATTCCGGCACGATTGGTGCCGCGATTGAGGGCGCTCTTCAGGGCGTTCTCTCCATCGCCCTCTCGCAATTCTACGGTCCCGCAAACCGCGATCTGGATGACCCCTTCGAGGCAGCAGTCCAGCACGGCGCAGAAGTCTGCCGCCGCATCCTCGCGCAAAAACCTAAAGATGCGAACGGTTATAGCGTCTTCTGGAACGTGAACTTCCCCCCTGTGGCAGCCGCCGATGTCAAAGGCATCCGCACCGCACCCCAAGGGCGCAGGCCCGGCGTGAACTTCTCCACCATTCCCCATGACGCCCCCAACGGGCGGCGCTTTTTGTGGATCGCTGGCGGCAACCAGCAAATTCCCCCTGCGGATGGCACCGATGCCGCCGTCAATCTTGAAGGCTATATCTCCGTCACACCCATGCGCGCCGATCTCACCGCCCATGATACTTTCCCCGACCTGAGCGACATCAACACATGAACGATTTGCCCGATGACATGCCCTCCGATGCCGAGCGCAAGATGCAGTTCCTCTATGCGCTGCGCTCCAAAGGGGTGACAGACAAAAACGTGCTAAGTGCCATGGAGGCCGTGGACCGCGGCCCCTTCATCCGTGGCCTGTTTGCAGAGCGCGCTTATGAGGACATGCCCCTGCCAATCGCTTGCGGTCAAACCATCAGCCAGCCTTCGGTTGTCGGCCTCATGACCCAAGCGCTGGAGATAACCCCCCGTGACAAGGTGCTGGAGATCGGCACAGGCTCCGGCTATCAGGCCGCAATCCTCAGCAAGATTGCCCGCCGCGTCTATACCATCGACCGCCACCGCCGCCTTGTTCACGAAGCGCGCGCCGTGTTCGAAGCGCTCGATCTAAACAATATTACTGCCATCACCGCAGATGGCAGCCACGGCCTGCCCGAACAAGCCCCCTTTGACCGCATTATCGTCACTGCCGCTGCCGAAGATCCCCCCGGCCCGCTGCTGGCCCAACTCAAGGTCGGGGGCATTATGGTGCTGCCCGTGGGGCAGTCGGACGCCGTGCAACACCTTATCCGCGTGCGGAAAACCGCCGATGGGCTGGAATATGACGAAATGCGCGCAGTTCGCTTTGTTCCGCTTCTGGAGGGGTTGGGCAAAGACACATAATCTGGTAGTATGATGCAAAATCTCGGGTACACGAGATGGGCAGTGACAAGGACATACCAGATGACACGACCAAACGCGCGCACCAACCTGCGCCTTTCGCTTCTTGCGGGTGCTGCATGTATCACGCTTGCGGGCTGCTCCGAGCCGCTCGATTTTGATCTTCGGGGCCTCGGTGGCGGCTTTACCACCGCCAATGCCGCAACGGCGCCCCTCGCGGCAAGGCCTTTGCCCAATGACCGTGGGGTGATCTCATATCCCAACTATCAGGTTGCTGTGGCCCGCCGTGGTGACACGCTCAAGGATATGGCCTCCCGCCTCGGGCTGAACGCTGCGACCCTCGCCAAGTACAACGGCATCGACGCAACCGTACCCCTGCGCAAGGACGAGATCATCGCCCTGCCCACCCGCGTGGCAGAGCCATCTCCCGCTACAGGTGCCGCAACAACTGGCCCGATCAAACCTGTCGATATCACATCGGTCGCAGGCGGTGCGATTGACCGCGCCCCCGCAACCCCGGGCGTTCAAACAACCGCACTGGCCCCCGCCGTGACACCCACAGCGACACCACAAGCGCAGACCGGAAAAGAGCCGATCCGCCACAAGGTCGAACGGGGCGAGACTGCATTTACCGTGGCCCGCCTCTACTCCGTGCCGGTGAAGGATCTGGCACAATGGAACGGCCTCGGAACAGACTTTGCCATTCGTGAGGGGCAATTCCTGTTGATCCCTGTTCCGTCCCAAAACCCGCCCAAAGTGGCCCCCGCACAAACCGCAGCGGCCACACCGCTGCCGGGTGCTGGCTCTACCACACCCACACCCCCTTCAGCGACCAAACCGCTTCCAGCAGAGAAAATCGCACCAGCGGCAGCAGCCCCTGTGAAAACCGCAGCAGCGGCCAAAAAAGCGGCAGAGCCACCAAAACCTGTTGCCGATGTCGGCAAAGTCACTAAGCCCGCAAAAGCCACGAAAATGGTAAAACCCGTAAGTGGGACAATTATCCGCGATTATTCAAAGGGTAAGAACGAAGGTATCAACATCAAAGCCGCCCCAGGCACATCGGTAAAAGCTGCAGATGCAGGAACTGTAGCTGGCATCACAAAAAGCGCAGATGGTGTCCCAATCGTATTGATCCGGCACAGCGGCAACCTCATCACCGTCTATGCGAACGTCACCGATCTTGCTGTGAAACAAGGCGACACAATCAAGCGCGGCCAAAGCATTGCTAAGTTGCGCGATGGTGACAATTCATTCCTGCACTTTGAAGTTCGGGATGGCTTCGACAGCGTCGATCCCAACCCGTTCATCAACTAGGCGAAACAGCGTTGCGCGCTACCCGCGCAACGCAACACCCCGCCGCCCCGCCAGATCTGTAAAAAACTGCCACGCCACACGGCCTGAACGGCTGCCGCGTGTAGCCTGCCATTCAATCGCTTGGGCGCGCAGGTCGGCATCCCCTATTTCGACGCCATGCGCATCGCAATAGCCACGGATCATCGCCAGATACTGGTCCTGATCGCAGGCATGAAAGCCCAGCCACAGACCAAAGCGATCCGATAGCGAAACCTTTTCCTCCACCGCTTCCGCAGGGTTGATGGCCGAGCCGCGCTCGTTCTCGATCATATCGCGCGGCATCAGGTGGCGGCGGTTCGACGTGGCATAGAGCACGACATTCTCGGGTCGCCCCTCGATCCCGCCATCCAGCACCGCCTTGAGCGATTTGTAATGCGCATCATCATGGCCAAAGCTCAGGTCATCGCAGAACAGGATGAACCGCTCGGGCGCGCCGCGCAGCAGGTTGAGCAAACGCCCCACCGACGGCAGGTCCTCACGCTGCAATTCCACCACTTTCAACTGCGGGAATTCCGCATCAAGTGCGCCGTGTACCGATTTGACAAGGCTTGATTTTCCCATGCCTCGCGCACCCCACAACAGCGCGTTGTTTGCAGGTAATTCTGCCGCAAACTGCCGCGTGTTTTGCAGCAGCGTATCGCGCGCACGCTCCACGCCCAGCAGCAGGTCAATCTCCACCCGCGCCACATGGGCCACAGGCTCCAGACGGTCTGGCCCTGTGTGCCAGACAAAGGCGCTCGCACCGCTGAAGTCAGGCGCAGACACAGGCGCTGGAGACATCCGCTCCAGCGCCTGTGCAATCCTGTCCATCGGATCATTTATCATTTCAAGTCGTCCTTGGTATCCTCAACGATCGGGTCCTCGCGCTCCATCTCATCCGCCATGGCGTCGAAATCAGCCTCGTCCTCTTCGTCATAAAATCCATCTTCGCGCAGTTTCTTCTCACGCTTGCTGTCCACACGGGCCACAAGGAAAATCGAAATCTCGTAGAGGCCATAAACCACCACAAACAGGATCAACTGCGTCACCACATCAGGCGGTGTGACCAGTGCAGCGAGCAGCAAGATGCCAACCAGCGCATATTTGCGCACATTTCGCAGACCTTCGGCATTCACCAGTCCCGCCTTACCCATCAGGGTGAGCAACACAGGAAGCTGGAAGCAAAGCCCAAAGGCCACGATCATTTTCAACGTAATATCAAGGCTCTCGTTCACCTTACCGTTGAACACGATGTCAATGCCCGAGGTCGTCGCCTCCCCCGTGGCGATCATCGCCGAGAGGTAGCTGGCCGCATCCGAGAACCCGAGAAAGAACTGCATCGCCAGTGGTACAACCACATAATGCGCAAATGCCGCACCCATCAGGAACAACACTGGCGAGGCGATCAGAAACGGCAAAAACGCGTTCTTCTCGTTTTTGTACAGACCCGGTGCCACAAACCGCCAAAGCTGCGTGGCAATCACGGGAAAGCTGATCGCAAGACCGCCCACCATCGAGATGCGAATGAGCGTAAAGAAATATTCCTGCGGCGCGGTGTACTGCATTACAGGGTTGGGGTTGCCCAGATTTCGCATTGTGTTTTCAATCGGCACCAGCAGGAAATCGAGGATCGCACTGCCAAAGGAAAAGCAGATGATCATCCCCACAATAAACGCCAGAACCGAACGGATGAGCCGCGTGCGCAACTCAGCCAGATGCTCGATCAGCGGCGCCGCACTGTCGTCGGTATCGTTTTCGGTGGCACTCATGTGTCCGCTTTCTTTGCCGCTTGCTTCGCTGCGAGGGCAGCTTCAAGCTCTTCAGCCTTCTCGAGCGCTTCTTTGGCCTCACGCGCTTTGCGCTCTGCTGCCATACGCGCGCTGTTGGCTTCAATCTTTGCCGAAGCATCAGCTTTCTTCGCCGCCAACTTGCCTGTCTCGCTCTCGGGATCGAGGTTGGTCAGGCTGCTTGCCGCATCCTTGACCCCGTCCATGGCAGCACCCACAGGATTCGTCGCCGCCTTGAGCGACTTGTTCAGACCGCTGGCCATCTCACGCACGCCCGTATCATCGGCCGCATCATTCATCGCACTTGAGAACTCGCGGGCCATCCCTTTGGCCTTGCCGACAAACTGGCCCACGCGGCGAAACATCACCGGCAGATCCTTGGGGCCTACGACGATCAACGCCACAACCCCCACCACCAGCATTTCGGTCATGCCAATATCGAACATGCGGGGTTACACCTTGTCCTTGGTCTCGACGTCGGGCTGGGGCACATCGGCCACGTCGTCTGCCTTATCATCAAGCAGCTCTTTCTCGCCCTCGTTGATACCCTTCTTGAAGCTGGTGATGCCTTTGCCGACTTCACCCATCAGGGACGAGATTTTGCCCCGACCAAAAAGCACCAATACAACAACCGCGATGAGCAGCAGACCTGGCAAACCAATATTGTTCAGCATGTTTCTTCTCCTATCAAAGAAAATATCGCCCCCCACAAATGGCAGGCTGTCAGCGGTATCTTTAACAAGAATGCTGCACTGCCAACATGGCAAAGGTTCGCAGCAGCCCCGTCCAACACATGTTTCATGGATGATTTTCCTTCTTGCCGCATCCAACTGACAGGTTTATGTCAGTATCATGTCCCGTTCCAACCGCCTCTTCGATCTGCTCCAGACCCTGCGCGACGGTCAGCTGCATACCGCGCAGACCTTGGCGGAGGCAACTGGCGTAAGCGTGCGCACCCTCTACCGCGATATGGAAACACTTGGCGCCTCGGGCGTGCCTGTGATCGGCACAAGGGGCACAGGATACCGCCTGCCACCCACTGTCACCCTGCCGCCGCTCACTCTGACGCCAGCGGAACTGGAAGCGCTCAACCTCGGCCTTGCCATCGCGTCCGAGGTGGCCGACCCCGATTTGAAATCAGCCGCGCTCAGCCTCACCGACAAACTCGACGCGGTGCTGCCCGAAACCGCCGTTGCCGAAGCAGACGCGTGGAAATTCACGAAAAACCCCTTTGCAAATACCGCACGCGGCTTTGCCCAGATGCCAACCCTCCGCGCCGCGATCAAAGCGCGCCAAAAGCTGCGGATCACCTACACGTCCAAAGACGGCGTAGTCACCTCGCGCACTATCCGCCCCCTGCATATGGAATATATGAGCCGCGTCTGGACCCTCACCGCATGGTGTGAGTGGCGCAGCGCCCACCTCGTCTTCCGCCTTGACCTGATCAACACCGCCGAAGCCCTGCCAGAGCTATTCAGCGATGAAGCGGGTAAGACACTGGCCGATTTTAACGCTTGATCTGCCAATC
>CAWVWS010000082.1:0-12900 GCA_963933905.1 uncultured Sulfitobacter sp. | reverse complement strand
CGTGACAGGCTCGGTCGGGGTTTCTGGTTCGGTCGGGGGGAGGTCCGTGTTTTCATCCGTCTGCGGTGTATCGTCATCGTTGGTCGAGAAAACCGCGAGGGACAAAACCCCCATCATCAAAAATAACATTCCCACAGCCGTAACCTCACAAGAGTACAGTAACTTTCTTGAATGTTACTGTGCTCGGGAAAGGGAGTCGAGCCTGGCGGCGGTAAGCTCTTGTTTAATCTCGGTTGCCTGCGAAACGCGTCGCCCATTCCTCACGCTGCTCGTCGGTGATTTTGGCAAACAGGACCTCGGGAACTTCGAACACGTGACCCGCAGGCAGTTGTGCCACAGCAGCAGGCACATCATCGGGCCAGCCAGCATCGGCGATTTTCATACCAGCGAGCATTTTCTCCGCCGCGTCGGGAATGAAGGGCGAGGCCAGAGTGGCATAGAGCGGGATCAGGTTGAGCGCGAGGCGGGTTTGGGCGGCAGCACGGTCGGGGTCGGTTTTGAAGGTGGTCCACGGCGCTTGGGCCTGCAAATACTCGTTGCCAATTGCCCAGATGGCGCGCAACTCAGCTGCGGATTTGCGCACTTCCATCGCGTCCATATGGGCGTTGTAGCGGGCGACCCGCTCGGTCAGGTCAGCGATAAGGGCATGCTCGTCGGGGCCGTATTCACCTGCGGATGGCACCGCTTCGCCGAATTTGGATCGGCAGAATTTGGTAATGCGGCTGACGAAGTTACCCAGCACGTCGGCGAGGTCTTTGTTCGCCGCCGATTGGAAGTTTTCCCATGTGAACTCAGAGTCGGAGGTTTCGGGCGCGTGGGACAGCAGCCACCAGCGCCAGTAGTCGGCAGGCAGGATTTCAAGTGCTTGATCCATGAACACGCCGCGTCCGCGTGAGGTGGAGAATTGGCCACCGTCATAGTTCAGGTAGTTGAAGGACTTGATGTAGTCGACCAGCTTCCATGGCTCGTTTGAACCCATGATCGTGGCGGGGAAGGACAGTGTGTGGAAGGGGACGTTATCCTTGCCCATAAACTGGGTGTAGCGGACATCATCGGCGCCCTTGTCGGTGCGCCACCAGCGTTCCCAATCGTCGCCTTTGCCTGCGTCGACCCATTCTTGGGCGCAGGCGATGTATTCGATGGGGGCGTCGAACCAGACGTAGAAAACTTTGCTCTCCATCCCCGGCCAAGGGGCGTCGCCGCGTTTGACGGGCACGCCCCATTTGAGGTCGCGGGTGATGCCGCGATCCTGCAGGCCGTCGCCGTCGTGCAGCCATTTTTTGGCGATGGAGGTGGTGAGGACGGGCCAGTCTGTTTTGGATTCAATCCAGTCGTTCAGACGGTCCTTCATCTTGGACTGTTTGAGGAACAGGTGTTTCGTTTCGCGCATTTCCAGATCGGTGGCACCCGAGACGGTCGAGCGGGGGTTGATCAGGTCTTCGGGATCAAGCTGCTTGGTGCAATTGTCGCATTGATCGCCGCGTGCGTCCTCAAACCCGCAATTGGGGCAGGTGCCTTCAACATAGCGGTCGGGGAGGAAGCGGCCATCGGTCTCGGAGTAAATCTGGGACTGGTCAACTTCTTCGATCAGCCCTTCGTCAGCAAGTGCGCCTGCGAAATGCTGGGTCAGTTTTTTGTTCTGCTCGGAAGAAGAGCGGCCGAAGTGGTCGAAGCTGAGGCCAAATCCTGTCGCGATGTCACGCTGCACGGCATACATCTCAGCGCAATATTCCTCGACAGGTTTGCCAGCTTTTGCCGCGGCCAGCTCGGCGGGGGTGCCGTGCTCATCGGTGGCGCAAAGGAACAGGACTTCGTTACCGCGGGCGCGCAAGTAGCGGGCATAGAGATCAGCTGGCAATTGGCTGCCTACCAGATTGCCGAGGTGCTTGATCCCGTTGATATAGGGAATGGCGGAAGTGATGAGGTGACGTGTCATGATATGCGCCTTTGACTAGTGTTGGGCGTGCTTTAGCAGGGGTGCGGACCTGTTTCCAGCGCGATCACTCTTTCGGGGGCTTGTCGCGGCTGCGCCCTGTGAGGCGACCGACGACAAAGCTGGTGCGCAGGGCGTTGATATAGCGGGTGCGGGTGCGCACGGTGCGACCTTTGCGCATACGTGTGATGCCGAAAACGATGAGTGATGCGTGGCCAGCAGAGAGCATGATGAACAAGGCTTGGGGTCCGTAGTTTTCGATCAGGACGGAGGCACCGTAGGGGGCGGCGATGGCTCCCATAGCAAACCAGAACATCAGCGCGGCGGAAAGCTCTACCCGCTCGTCCGAGCTGGCAAAGTCGTGCGCGTGGGCAGCGGCGACCGAGTAGATCGGAAAGGTCGTGAGGCCGAAGAGGGCGGAGGAAAGCAGGATGCCGTAAAGGCCTAACTGGCTGGTTTGCATGGTGACAAAGCAGCTACCGATGGCTGCGACCGAGAGCCATATCAGCACTTTGCGGCGGTCGAATTTGTCGGCGATCCAGCCAACCGGGATTTGCGCAAGTGCACCGCCGATCACAAAAGCGGCGAGGAACCAAGCGATTTGGCCCGCGCTGAGGCCGACTTCTTGGCCGTAGATAGGACCGACCATGCGAAAAGACGCGCTGCTCAGCGCGGCGACGATCACGCCTGCCACAGCCAGTGGCGAGCGGACATAGGCCAGCATCGGGCGCAAGCGTGGTGATTTTGGAGTTTTGGGCTGGGAGGAGGTGGTGAGTGTGATTGGGATGAGTGCGGCACAGCACAGGATCGCGAGGATGTTATAGGAGATATAGTCGGCTGGGGTGAGGATGCCGATGATCCCTTGGGCGCAGAGGCTGCCTGTCATATCGACCATGCGGTAGGTGCCCATGGCGCGCCCGCGTGTCTCGTTGGTGACTTTTGCCTGTAGCCATGCCTCGACCACCGTGTAGCACCCCGCTACACAGAGGCCCGCGCCCACCCGCATGATGGCCCATGCGTAGGGGTTTATGATCATCATATGCGCGATCAGGCCGATGCTGCCCACGGCGGTGAAGGCGGCAAATGCACGCGAATGGCCGACGGAGCCTAGGAGGCGCGGGGCAAACCAGCAGCCGATAAAGAAGCCGAAGAAATGGGCAGAGCCCAGCATACCGATCTCTTGGCGGGTGAAGCCGAGATCGGTGCCAGAGAGTACGTCCAACGGGCCAACGCCGCCCGACGAAAGCTGGAGCAGGACGACGGAGAAAAACAGCGCCGCAAAGGAGATCAACATCCGCATTTGGGATCACTGTGCGCTTTTGGTGTTTAAAGGATAGCGAAAAGCGACAGGATCGGTCGTATCCGGTGAAAACTTTTGCCTGTGCGGTAAATGGCGGTTGCAGCGCGGGGCCGCTTGCGTAGTTTGACCGTAACAAAGCGTAAGAGGATGCCGCGATGCAGATGACGAAACTGGGCCGAACCGATATTGAAGTCTCCAAATTCTGTTTGGGGTCAATGACCTGGGGAACGCAAAACACCTTTGCAGAGGGGCATGCGCAGATTGACCGTGCTTTGGCGGCTGGGATCAACTTTGTCGATACGGCGGAAATGTATCCCGTGAACCCGCTGAGTGCGGAGACGCAGGGGCGCACGGAAGAAGTGATTGGCGACTGGTTCGAGAAGGGCGGTGCGCGCGATCGCATGGTGCTGGCCACCAAGCATTCCGGCAATGGCATCAAATATGTGCGCGAGGGCTGCGATATCACGGCGGAGTCGATCCCTAAGGCGCTCGACGGCTCGCTCACGCGGCTCAAGACGGATTATGTGGACCTCTACCAGTTTCACTGGCCCAATCGTGGCAGCTATATGTTTCGGAAGAACTGGACCTACGATCCATCTGGGCAGAGCCGTGCCGAGACAACCCAGAACATCGAGGATTGTCTGGGGGCATTGCAGGTCGAAGTGGAGCGGGGGCGTATTCGCGCTTTTGGCATGAGCAATGACAGCGCATGGGGGCTGACGCAGTGGGCCAATGCCAGTGATCGCGTTGGTGGTCCGCGTGTGGCGACTGTGCAGAACGAGTATTCGTTGATGTGCCGCATTGCAGATACGGATGTGGCGGAGTGTTTGCATCATGAGGACATCGGGATGTTGTCCTTCTCACCTTTGGCAACGGGGTTGTTGACGGGGAAATATCAGAATGGTGCAGTGCCTGACGGCTCGCGTTTGTCGCTCTCGCCAGAATTGGGTGGACGCAAGACGGCACGGGCGTTTGAGGCGGTCGATGCCTATCTGAGTGTGGCGGAGAAGCATGGGCTGGACCCTGTTCACATGGCGATGGCTTTTGTGCGCGATCGTCCGTTTATGGCCTCTGCCATCTTCGGCGCCACCACGATGGAGCAGTTGGAACGTATCATCGCAGGTGCTGATCTGGTGCTGAGTGATGAGGTGATGGCGAATATTGATCTGGCGCATCGCGCGCATCCGTTGCCCTACTAAGGTCAAAGACGACATAATGACGACGCTTTTGGGGATGGAAATGGTCCGGTCCCTCGCGCACAATCGCGTGCAAATATAAGGGAGAGAGCCATGCCACTTGCTATGAACCGAGAGGTGTTCATCACCTGCGCTGTTACGGGATCGGGCGCCACACAAGACCGCAGTCACCATGTGCCGCGCTCGCCTGAGCAGATCGCTGAGAGTGCGATACTTGCGGCCAAGGCGGGGGCGGCGGTGGTGCATTGCCATGTGCGCGACCCAGAGACAGGCGCGCCGAGCCGTGATCTGGCCCTCTACCGCGAAGTAACGGAGCGTATCCGTGACAGTGATACGGATGTGGTGCTGAACCTCACCGCAGGGATGGGCGGCGACATCGTGTTTGGCGATGTGGAAAACCCAATGGACCTGAACAAAGCTGCCACTGACATGGCGGGTGCGACGGAACGCATGGCGCATATCACCGAGTGCCTGCCCGAGATTTGCACGCTGGACTGTGGCACAATGAATTTTGCCGAGGCCGACTATGTGATGACCAACACCCCCGGCATGTTGGTCGCGATGGGGCAGATGATGACCGATCTGGGCGTGAAGCCCGAGATTGAAGCCTTTGACACGGGCCATCTTTGGTATGCCAAGGAGTTGGTGGCCCAAGGTGTGCTGGACAGTCCTGCGCTGGTGCAGCTGTGCATGGGGGTGAAATGGGGGGCGCCCGATGACCTCAATACCTTTATGGCGATGGCGAATAATGTGCCTGATGATTGGACGTTCTCGGCCTTTGGGTTGGGGCGCAACCAGATGGCGTATGTTGCGGCGTCGGTGCTGGCGGGGGGCCATGTGCGTGTAGGCTTGGAGGATAACCTGTGGCTCGACAAGGGTGTGCTGGCCGAGAACCACGAGCTTGTGACGCGCGCGCGAGGGATCATCGAGGCGATGGGTGCGCGACTTATCGGGCCTGAGGATGTGCGCGAAAAGCTGGGCCTGCAAAAGCGCATGCCGCGATGAGATGGTTTGCGGGGGCTGTGGCCTTGATCGCGCTGGGCGCTTGTGCGGCGGACGTGCCCGCGCCTGTGCCGTTGGGGCCAAGCTACCGCGATCAGATTGCGCTCATCGGGATTACCTCGCGGTTTGATCCCAAGAAGTTTGAAGGCGTGTGGTATGTACGGGCGGGGTTTGATCCGTCGCTGGGGCGTATGGCTTTTCGGATGATCGACGCGCCAAAGGGGCCTGTCATGCGACTAGGTGCTTTTGTCTGTGATCCTGCGGGGATTTGTGGCGATTTTTCAGAGGACTTGCCTGTGAAGCGGATGGGCAAGGGGCGCTATAGCGTGCGGATGCCCAATGGTCTCAGCCGTGAGTTTTGGGTGCTTTGGGTGGATGGAGGGTTTCGCACGGCCGTGCTTGGCAACAAGACGGGCGAATTCGGCTGGATCGTGGACCGTAGCACGAAGGGTGGCGCGGACCGCATGAAAGCGGCGCGCGAGATATTGGATTTTAATGGCTATGATTTGAGCCAGTTGAGGACCGTGAAATGACAAAAGTTGCAGCTATTATTGGCGGTGGTGTGATTGGCGGCGGTTGGGCTGCGCGGTTCATGCTGAACGGGTGGGATGTTCAGGTGTTTGACCCTGATCCGCAGGCCGAGCGCAAGATTGGCGAAGTGCTGGCCAATGCGCGGCGCTCGCTTCCTGGTCTGACGGATGTGGCCCTGCCGCCTGAGGGGCGCATTACCTATCACGCGAGTATTGCCGAGGCCGGGACGGGCGCGGAGTGGATACAGGAGAGCGTGCCGGAGCGGTTAGAAATCAAGCATGCGACTTTTGCCGAGATACAGAAGGCCTGTGCGCAGGACGCGGTGATCGGCTCGTCAACGTCTGGCTTCAAGCCGTCGGAATTGCAGCAAGGGGCAATGCGCCCAAGCCAGATCATGGTCGCCCATCCGTTCAATCCTGTGTACCTACTGCCGCTGATTGAGTTGGTGACGACGAATGGAGATGCAGCACTGGTGGAGACTGCCAAGGCGACGTTGACGTCCTTGGGCATGCACCCGCTGCATTTGAAGAAAGAGATTGATGCCCATGTGGCGGATCGCTTTTTGGAGGCGGTCTGGCGTGAGGCGCTGTGGCTGGTCAAGGACGGGATCGCCACCACGGAAGAGATTGACGATGCGATCCGCTATGGCTTTGGCATCCGCTGGGCGCAGATGGGTCTGTTCGAGACCTACCGCGTTGCGGGCGGCGAGGCGGGGATGAAGCACTTTATGGCGCAGTTCGGGCCGTGCCTGACGGCACCTTGGACCAAACTGATGGATGTGCCCGAGTTTACCGAGGAGTTGGTGGACCTGATCGCGGGGCAGTCGGATGCGCAGTCGGGGCATCATTCCATCCGCGAGCTGGAGCGTATCCGCGACAACAACCTTGTGACCATGATGCGTGGCTTGAAGGCCCAGAATTGGGGGGCAGGGGCGCTGATAAACGCGCAGGAAGCAGAGATGCGTAAAGGGACGGTGCATGGCGCAGTTGCGGCTGATTTGCCTTCGGAGGCGCTGGTCGAGACGGCGCACCGGACCGTGCCACTCGATTGGACTGACTATAACGGCCATATGACTGAGTCGCGGTATTTGCAGGCCTTCGCCGATGCCACCGACCGGTTTATGGCGATCATTGGCTGTGATGCGGATTACATAAGATCGGGTGGTAGTTACTTTACCGCCGAGACGCATATCCGTCACATTGACGAGGTCCATGCGGGGGCCACCATCACCATACGTACCCGTGTGGTCATGGGAGAGGGCAAGAAGATGCATCTGTTCCACGAGATGCTTGAAGAGGAGCGGATGCTGGCCACGGGCGAGCATTTTCTGCTGCATGTGAGCCTCGAGACGCGAAAGCCAACACCGCCTGCGCCGCATATCGAGGCGGCTTTGGTGCGGTTTGCCAAGGGGCACGCTAAGTTGCCCGCCCCGGAGGGCGTGGGACGCGCGATTGGTGCGCCGAGATGAAAAAGGTCCTGATTACAGCGGGTGCGTCGGGCATTGGCCGTGCCATGGGCGAGGCATTTGAGGCTGCCGGCCATGAGGTATGGGTCACGGATGTGAATGTTGCGGTATTGGATGGCTTGCCCAAGACGTGGCACGCGCACTGCGCGGATGCTGTGGATGAAGCTGCGATGGCTGCGGTCATCGGGCAGATGGGGCAGATTGATGTGCTGTGTGCCAATGCCGGAATTGCGGGGCCTACGGCGTTGATCGAGGATATTGAGATTGCTGATTGGCGGGCTTGTGTGAGCGTCAATCTGGAGGGTGCGTTTATCGCGGCCAAGCACGCGACACCTTTGATGAAAGCGGCGGGACGCGGGGCGGTTGTACTTACATCATCTACTGCGGGGATTTACGGCTACCCCAACCGCGCACCTTATGCTGCGGCGAAATGGGCGATCATCGGCCTGATGAAAACACTGGCGATGGAGCTGGGGCCGCATGGCATCCGCGCCAATGCGATCTGCCCCGGTGCGGTGGAGGGGGACCGTATGGAAGGAGTGCTGGCACGCGAAGCAACGGCCAAAGGTATGACCCGCGATCAGGTATACGACGGCTATGCGGTGGGCACTTCCATGCGGCGGTTTGTCGAAGCGCAAGATGTTGCGAATATGGCGGTTTTCCTTGGCTCTGACGCTGCGCGGCTTGTTTCTGGGCAGGTAATTGCTGTGGACGGGCATACGGAAAACCCTGATCCCAAAGTCTAACGGCGCTGCTGCCCCCTTCGTTGTTGCAATGTGTCGTTTTCAGCGGGTCAGCATTTGGCATGATCTGTATCCTCTGCCAAACCGCGCCGCAAAAGGATACTGAATGACGCCGACCCCCGCACGCCGAGCTTTCCCCGAGTGGGACTGGCCCACGTTGGTCTTAATCGTATTGGTCTTGGTTGTCTGGGGAGGGGCGTTGTGGTTGCCCGACGGTTGGAGGCCATTGGCCTTTGTTTTGTTGGTGCTGGCCCTTACGCTGCACAGCTCGCTCAGTCATGAATTGCTGCACGGGCATCCGTTCGGCCATGCAGGCGCGGAGACGGCGATCGGGCTATGGCAACCGGGATTGTTTGTGCCCTACCTGCGGTTCAAGCGGACACATCTGGCGCATCACCGTGATGCGAACCTGACCGACCCCTATGATGACCCCGAGAGCAACTTTCTTGATCCTGCGGTCTGGGACAGATTGCCGAGGTGGTTTCAGGCGGTGCTGCGGGTGAACAATACGCTCGCGGGGAGGATTGTATTGGGCTCTCTGATCGGCATGACGGCTTTTGTGCGCAGTGACCTGCGCGCGGCATGGGCGGGGGACCGTGAGATTGTACGCGATTGGCTGGCGCATATTCCGGGTGTGGTGCTAACGCTTTGGGCTGTGTCAGCCTCACCGCTGGGCCTCTGGACCTATCTACTGGCGTGCTATGGCGCGATGTCGGTTCTGCGCATCCGCACCTTTCTAGAGCATTGCGCCCATGACCGTGTGTCGGGGCGCACGGTAATTGTTGAGGACCGTGGGCCGCTCGGTTTTTTGTTTCTCAACAACAATTTGCATGTTGTGCATCATATGCATCCAAATTTGGCATGGTATCGCCTTTGGCCGCTGTACCTCAGCCAGCGGGAGCGGTTTGTGACCCGCAATCACGGCTATGTCTATCCGAGCTACGCCGCGATTTTCCGCCGCTATTTCTGGCGCGCGAAGGACCCTGTGGCACATCCGCTCTGGCGGCGCGGGGCGGAGCGAGGCAGGAGGGGGCATGACTGATTTTATGCCTGATCTTTGGATCATCGTTACCCTGTTTGCGGCTGTTTTCCAGACGGTGCGCTTTATGCTGCAAAAGGTATTGGCGACGTCAACGCTGAGTGCGGCGGGTGCGACCTTCTCGCGCTTTATGTATTCTGCGCCGTTTATCGCACTGTTGCTCGTCGCCTATATGCAGGCAACGGGCGCAAGCCTGCCTGCGCTGGATGCGCGGTTCTGGGGCTTTGGCCTGTTGGGGGGGACGACCCAGATTTTGGCAACGGTTTGTGTGGTGTTGCTGTTCAAAGAGCGCAATTTTGCCGTGGGCATCACCTTCAAGAAAACCGAAGTCATCCAGACCGTGCTGGTGGGCCTGCTGCTGTTGGGCGACCGCGTGAGTTGGGGCGGGTTTGGGGCGATCATGCTGGGGCTTGTGGGTCTGGTGCTGCTGTCGGGCGGGAAGGAGGCGAAGGGTTTTCACCTATCCGATCTGCGCAACCGTGCGGTGGCTCTGGGCGTCACGAGCGGTATTCTGTTTGCCTTCTCGGGGGTGAGTTATCGCGGAGCGTCACTCACGCTTGCGACCGAGGATCCACTGCTGCGGGCGGGTGTGACGCTGATGGCTGTGGTCCTGATGCAGACGCTTATTATGACTGTTTGGCTGTGCCTGAATGAGCGTGGAGAGATCACGCGGGTTTGGGCGGCGCGGCGCGTGGCGGTCTGGATCGGCCTCACGTCAATGGCGGGGTCATTATGCTGGTTCACTGCTTTCACGCTGCAAAACGCGGCCTATGTTAATGCGCTGGGGCAGGTGGAGATGATCCTGAGTGTCATCGCTTCGACGCTGTTTTTCAAAGAAAAAATAACCAAACGTGAAGCGGTGGGCATGACAATCCTTGCCGCCTCGATCCTGCTGATGATCCTTGTGATCTAGTTAGTCGTCCTGCCCGTTATAGGGCCGCGCATTGCCTTTGAGGCGCAGGAAAAGGCTCTCTTCGTCGTTGTTCTTGAAATAGGGGACCGACTCTGGCGCGTTCAGATCGCGTGCGCGGGCCTCGACCTCGGCCAGAACTACTTCGGTAATGAAGGGCATGTCGAATTTGCGCGCATCGGTGAGGGGGACCCATTGCAGATGCGAAAGCTCGTCACAGGCGGCGTCGAAATTATCGGGGTCTGACGCGATGTCATCCACATCAACCAAGAAGAACCGCGCATCAAAGCGGCGCGGCCTGCCTGGAGGGGTCAGCGCGCGGAAGACAAATTGGAGGGGATTGGCGTGGGGCAGGTGGCCCGTATCTGCAAAGCTGCGCCAGTCTGCGGGGACTTCGCGTTCCCAAATGCCTTTTGCGCCAAGGATCAGGCCGGTTTCTTCCCAAAGCTCGCGAATGGCGGCGACAGGGATCGCATGGGACAGGGCGGCATCCGCATCATCTTGAATGCGTGCAGCACATTGTGCGTTCAGCGGAGTTGCCAGCGGGATATGCGCATCTGCTGCGTCTACGGCCCCGCCCGGAAAGACGAATTTATTGGGCATAAACGCCGCTTTTGCGCCGCGCTGGCCCATGAGTATGGAGGGGTTGCTCATGCGATCACGTATCACGATGACCGTTGATGCATGGCGGATCGCCGTTTTGTCGATGTTCATAAGTCCCTCAATGGTTCAGGGACTGATCAGGAAGGGCGCGCAAAACCGCCCATTTCCTTTGCCCATTGGAAGCCGATCAGGGCCCCTTTAAATCTGGGAAGAAGGTAGAGGGACAAACCGATACTGCCAACCGAAAATATGGTAAAGAGGACAATCGGCTCGGGGCGGAACTGTACAAAGACAAAGTGGAGCATCACGCCCATCAGGTGTCCGACGATCAGGATCGTGAGATATGCGGGGCCGTCATCTGCGCGGTGGTGGTGGAACTCTTCCTCACAGACGGTGCATTTGTCGTTCACCTTGAGATAGCTGTGCAACACGGGACCCGCGCCACAGTTGGGGCATTTACCACGCCATCCGCGGATCATTGCGGGCATGCGCAAACGCTCACCCGTTTCGGGATCGGTAAGCGGGGCACTTTCTTTTTGGGCGGCGGAATAAAGCATGGCGCGTCCTAAAACTGTTCAGACGCTCTGAATGCGCCAAATGCGGTAAAAATAAAAGGTGGCGATTTGTCCCAAGCAGGGCTGTTTGAAAATAAGTTGAGTTTTTTGCGACGGAAGGGCGGCGGTGGTGCGTACCAATCCCAACTGCACGGCGAATAAGGTAACATCCCTGCCGCGCAGCAACATAATAAATGGAGAGCGCCATGTTTAAGGAATAAATCACCGTTTTGGCCGTCGTTGCCGGCCTTGTTGCGACAACTGCGCAGGCACGCGATGGCGATACAGATCGCAAAGGCGCACGGTTCGAGGCACGTTTCGAGCAAATGGACGCGAACAAAGATGGTAAAGTAACTGCCGAGGAATTGACGGCGCAGGCGGCTGCACGGTTTGCTGCGGCGGATACCAACGGTGACGGGTCGCTGAGTCTTGAGGAGATGAAGGCAGGTGCGCAAGCAATGCATTCCGAGCGTCTGCTCAAGCGGTTTGACGCGAGCAACGATGGTGCGCTGAGCGCCGAGGAACTGGCCAAGGTTGACGACAGCAAGATGGGCAAGCGCAGCGCCAAGCGTTTCGAAAAGCCGGACGCTGACAACAGTGGCGGTATCACTCTTGAGGAGATGCAAGCCCGACGCGATCCTGCCAAGATGGTGGAAAAGCTGGATGCTGACAAAGAGGGCGCGCTGAGCATGGAAGAGTTTGCAAAAGCGCGCGGCCATGGCAAGAAGAAGGGCCACGGGCACGACTAATATCCACGCGTGACATGGCATCCGGCCCTGATGGATTGGGCCGGATGCCCCTCTTAGATTTCTACGGAAAGAGATGCTTGAAAGACACCAGCGATCATAGCGAAGCCCGCGATGCGGATGCGGATCTGTTGACGCGTTATGCGGCGGGGGATAGTGCGGCGGCGCGGCTGTTGTCTGCGCGGTTGTCCCCGCGTGCGTTTGCCCATGCGTTTCGCGTGCTTGGCGACCGTGCCGAGGCGGAGGATGTGACCCAGGAGGCGATGTCGCGTCTGTGGAAGCAAGGCCCCAAATGGGACGCGGGGCGGGCGCAGGCGGCAACATGGCTTTACCGCGTGGTTGCGAATTTGTGTTTTGATCGTTTGCGCGGCCAGCGGACCGAGACATTGTACGAAGTGGATGCTCCTGCTGATCCTTCACCGGGAATCGAGACGCGATTGCAAGACACTGCGCGCCATGATGCGCTTCAGGCCGCATTGCTCAGATTGCCGGAACGACAGAGACAAGCAGTGGTTTTACGCCACATCGAAGGGCTGGCGAACCCTGATATCGCCGAAATTTTAGACGTGGGCATCGAGGCTGTAGAAAGCCTCACCGCCCGCGGGAAAAGAGCGCTGACGGCTGATCTGGCCGCACAGCGTGATGCACTGGGGTATGATGATGACACAACGTGACACATTCGATCTGGAATCGCTGTTCGAGGAGGCGCGGGCAAATCCGCCGCACCCAAGCGCGGACCTGTCGGCGCGGATTGCTGCCGATGCCGCAGCCCAAATGCCGCGTGCGCCGTTGTGGCGGCGACTGATCGGCGCTGTGGGTGGGCCTGCAGGTTTTGGTGGATTGGTCACGGCGACAGTGGCGGGGTTCTGGATCGGTGT
>CAWVWS010000081.1:0-13098 GCA_963933905.1 uncultured Sulfitobacter sp. | reverse complement strand
ATCGGCATATAGAGGGCAGGCATGATGACCGCATAGGCCAACGGGAATACCGCAAACAGGCCGCCGCCCCCCATGACCAACCATGTCTCGTTCCCGTCCCAGATGGGCGCGATAGAGTTCATCATGGTGGCCTTCTCCCGCTCGGCCTCCGCCAGCGGAAACAGGATGCCCACCCCAAGGTCAAAGCCGTCGAGGATCACATAGGTGAGGACCGCAAAGGCGATGATCCCCGCCCAAATAAAGGATAGTTCAAACATGCTAAGGCTCCTTATTCGCCAGGGATTGCATCGGGATGGGTTTGGGCAACGGGCGTGATACCAGCCGTACGGATCAGGCCATCTTTGAGGTCAGGATCGGCGTGACCCGCAAAACTGTTCATCATGCGCAGCAGGTAAAACGTGCCTGCGCCAAAGGCGAAGAAATAGACCACGATGAAGGCCAACAGCGAGGCAGCAACAGCGGGAGCCGCCACAGGCGCAAGGCTGTCACTGGTGCGCAGCAATCCGTAAACGGTAAAGGGCTGACGACCAACTTCGGTGGTGATCCATCCTGCAAGGACTGCAATAAACCCCATCGGCCCCATCACAATCGCCGCGCGGTGCAGCCAGCGGTCTTCATAAAGCCGCCTACGCATCCGCCGCAGCAAGCTCCACGCACCCAGCCCCAGCATCGCAAAGCCAAGGGCGACCATCACCCGAAAGCTCCAGAAAACAATCGCCACAGGCGGCTCTTCGTCATCAGGGATGGTGTCGAGCCCGTCGAGCGGCGCGTTCAAATCATGCTTGAGAATGAGGCTGGAGAGTTTGGGGATCTCAATGGCATAATCGATCCACTTTTCCGCAGGGTTTGGAATACCGAACAGAATGAGAGGCGCGCCATCGGGGTGACTAACGTAATGCCCTTCCATCGCCATGACCTTGGCGGGCTGATGCTCGAGCGTGTTGATCCCGTGAAAGTCCCCCGCCGCAATTTGCAGCGGTGCAACCACAACCAGCATCCACATCGCCATGGAAAACATCCGCCGCGCTGGCGCATTGGCGCGGTCACGCAACAGATGCAGACCGCCAACACCCCCCACCACCAGCGCAGTGGTGAGATAGGCCGCCAGCACCATATGCACGAGGCGGTACGGGAAGGACGGGTTGAATACGATCTGCCACCAGTCCTCTGGCACGAACTGACCCACTTCGTTGATGCCATAACCAACGGGTGTCTGCATCCATGAGTTGACGGACAAAATCCAGGTGGCTGACATCAGCGTGCCAAACGCAACCATGGCAGTGGCGAACATATGCAGCTTGTCGCCCACCCGCTCACGCCCAAACAGCATGATGCCCAGAAATCCCACCTCAAGGAAGAAGGCAGACAGCACCTCATAGGCCATAAGGGGCCCGAGGATCGGTCCCGTCTTGTCAGCGAAGACAGCCCAGTTTGTGCCGAACTGATAAGACATCACAATGCCCGATACGACACCCATGCCAAAGGCCACCGCGAATATTTTTTTCCAGTAGTTAAAAAGCGTCAGATAAATATCATCCCGCGTCCGCAGCCAAAGACCGTTCAGGACAGCCAGATAACTGGCCAACCCGATTGAGAAGGCGGGAAAGATGATGTGAAACGAGACCGTGAATGCAAACTGCATCCGCGCAAGTGTTTCTGCGGTCATACCGTCGGACATAGTCATGCCTCTTTGTGTTGCGCGGTGCCCCGAGGTTTCGGGGCAGCCGATTTAGTCTCTATTTATTGCGCTGGCCAAAATCTGCGGGCGTTACATTGCCATCGGCATCCTTGTCCATTCGGGTCAGCCAAGCGGCAGAATTGCTGACAAACTCGTCCTTGGAGACAACGCCATCCGCATTTGTATCGTTGAACTCCAACGACATGCCGATCTGCATCCCGCCTGCGCCTTTGCCGTGTTCGCCGACATTACTGCGCATGTCAGCGGCACGCGTTTCGTCAAACAGCACATATTCCTGTGCGCTCAGCAGGCCGTCCTCGTCCCGATCAAACATGATAAAGACATCGCCGCGCCGCTCTGTAATCTCGTCAAGCGAGACAGCGCCATTCCCGTCCAGATCCCAGTTTTCGATAAAGTGGGATCCGGGGGTATCCTGTGCAAAAGTGGCAAAGGGCGCCAAGGCCAAGAGGCTCACAAGTATCGTCTGTTTAAGCATGGTATTCTCCGATTCAGCGTTGGATTAGATTACAATTTCACCTTGCGCAGGTAGGGGCGGATGGTCTCGAAACCTTGCGGGAATGCCTTGGTCGCATCGGCGTCCGACACAGACGGCGGAATGATAACCTGCTGACTGGGCACCCAGTCAGCGGGCGTGGCAATCTTGAACTTGTCACCCGTTTGCAGCGCATCACAAACCCGCAGGATTTCGTCAAAGTTGCGTCCCACACTCATCGGATAGGTCATGGTGAGGCGAATTTTCTTGTCCGGATCAATGATAAAGACCGAGCACACGGCAGCCGTCTCGCTCTCGCTGGGGTGGATCATATCGTACAGCTTGGCGATCTTGAGGTCCGCGTCGGCCACGATAGGAAAGCGCAACGTGGTGTGTTGCGTATCGTTGACGTCCTCAATCCACTTCATGTGTTCGCCCACAGTATCCGTGGACAGGCCGATCGGCTTGACCCCGCGTGCGGCAAATTTCTCAGCCAGCTGCGCGGTGCGCCCCATCTCCGTGGTGCAAACGGGGGTAAAGTCGGCAGGGTGACTAAAAAAGAACGCCCACTCATCACCGATCCAATCATGGAAGTTAATCGGACCCGTGGTGGTATCTGCGGAAAAGTCGGGGGCTGTATCGCCGATTCTGAGGCTCGTGATGTATATCCTATATTTTAAATAGTGGTTTGATGGGTCAGGGATAGACCTTGCTCTTTACAAAAGCAATATTTTGAATAAATCTTTTAGTTGCGACAACAGGATGCACCATGAAACTGACCAGCTACACAAATTACGCCATGCGCTCGCTCCAGCTTGCAGCGCTCAAATCCCCCGACCTTGTGCGGGTGGAGGACGTGGCGAGAATCCACAACCTGTCGCGCCCGCACATCATGAAGATCGTGCATGAATTGGGCAAAGCAGGTTACTTAGAGACTGTGCGCGGACGCGGGGGTGGGTTTCGTCTGGCGCGTCCTGCCCATGAGATTATCGTCGGTGATGTCGTGCGGATCACCGAAGGGCCATTGGATGTAGTGGAGTGTTTCAACCGCGAAAAGAACACCTGCCCCCTGATCGGGGTCTGTATCCTGTCACGCAAAATTCAGGAAGCGACTGCCGCCTTTATGGCCGTGCTCGACGACCTGACCATCGCCGACATCTCCGCGAACAAAGGACAATTGATGGACCGCATCGCCCCTCTGGAATCCCCCTCCGTGGATCAAGCATCATGATGGACACCTCCGAAGACTGGGTAGAGCGGTTCCCCGGCCTGTCGCGGCTCGAACCGCCGATAAAAGCGCTCATCATGCAGCGCAGCACCATCGTCACAGCGCCAAGGGACACGACCCTCTTCGGGCCAGGCAATTCGCCGGAAAACATGCTGTTTTTGCTTGATGGTACGGTGCGCGTCCAACAGGTCTCCGAAACAGGCCACGAGATTGTGCTCTACCGTATTGAGGCGGGCCAAAGCTGTGTACTGACCACTGCCTGCCTGCTGGCCTATGATGATTACGCAGCGACAGGAATTACCGAGACGGCAGTGCGTGCCGCTTCTGTACCGCGTGACGTGTTCGACGATCTGGTGGCCCAGTCAAAATCCTTTCGCGACTTTGTCTTTGCCGCTTTCTCCAAACGGATCACCGACCTCTTCTTGATGATTGACGAAGTAGCATTCCAGAAGATGGATGTGCGCCTTGCAGATAAGCTGGTCAGAATGGCCAATGCAAAAGATGTGGTTGAAACCACCCACCAAAAGCTCTCAGTGGAGTTGGGCACCGCCCGTGAGGTCGTCTCGCGACAGCTTCAGGAATTCCAGCGGCGCGGATGGATCGAACAATCGCGCGGCAGGGTTAATCTGCTTGAACGCGACAAGCTCGAACAGCTTGCCCATCGAAGCAGCTAAATAAAACTGCACTTGGTGACAATGTCACCGACCTGCGATTCCCAAACTGCTATATTGGGTATAACTTTTACAGGAGATTTAACCATGACCAAGAATATCGGCACCATCGACCGCGTCTTGCGCATCATTCTGGGGCTTGTTTTGCTTGCCGCCCCTTTCGTAAGTGGCCTTGCACTGTTTAACTCCGGCATTGCTACTGCAATCGCCGTGATTGCAGGCATCGTCATGCTGGCAACATCCACAATGCGGTTCTGTCCGATGTATCGCGTTCTGGGAATCCAGACCTGCAAACTGTGATTGGAGATATTATGTTCGAGACTGCATTTACACCTGTTCAATCGCTTGGCGGTGGCGCCCTTATCGGGCTGGCCGCCGTTATTCTCATGGCAACGATGGGCCGTGTGATGGGGGCCACCGGCATCCTCGCTGGTGTTCTACAACCGAACGGCATGTCCGACTGGTCATGGCGTGTGGCGGTCCTTCTTGGAATGATTACTGGCCCCGCTCTTATGCTCTTGCTCACAGGTGGCCTGCCCGAGATCCAAGTGCCTGTTTCGACCCTAATGCTGGTGATTGGCGGCTTCCTTGTCGGGATCGGTGTCACCTTTGGCGCAGGCTGCACCTCGGGTCACGGCGTTTGCGGCATGGCGCGTCTGTCGCCCCGCTCAATCGCTGCGACGATCACATTTATGATTACCACAGGCATCACCGTTTACGTGATCCGCCATGTATTAGGAGCTTAAGCAATGCGTCTGATTATCTCGTATCTCAGCGGCCTCGTCTTTGGCCTCGGCATATCGCTCTCTGGCATGGCGAACCCCGCCAAGGTCATCAACTTCTTTGACGTGGCAGGTAAGTGGGACCCCAGCCTTGCCTTTGTCATGGGTGGCGCACTGATCGTCACGTTCATCGGCTACCGTTTGGTGCTCAAACGCCCCGCCCCTGCCCTGTCTGACGCTTTCCAGCTGCCCACACGCCGCGACCTTGACCTACCGCTGATCGGCGGCTCTGCTGTCTTTGGCATCGGTTGGGGCATCGCAGGCTTCTGTCCCGGCGGCGCGCTGCCTGCTTTGGGCACTGGTAACGTAAACGTCTTTATCTTTACGGCTGCCCTTCTTGCAGGGATCATTGCTGCAAAAATGCTCCAATCGACCCTATCAAACCGCGGCCAAGCACAAGCTTAACGAACTGGAGAAACACCATGACCTATCCCGTTAACATGTCCTTAAAACCCGATGTCTCCGCCCATTTCGACGAGGCAACAAATACCATCACCTACATTGTCAAAGATCCTGACAGCAATCATTGCGCGATCATCGACAGCGTGATGGACATCGACTATGCCGCAGGGCGCATCACCTATGATGCCGCCGACAAACTCATCACCGAGATCGAGGCGCGCGGCCTCACGCTCGACTGGATTATCGAGACACATGTCCACGCCGACCACCTGAGCGCGGCCCCCTACCTCCAGCAAAAGCTGGGCGGGAAAATCGGGGTCGGTGAAAAGATCATGGTGGTACAGGAAACCTTTGGAAAAGTCTTCAATGAGGGGACAGAGTTCCAGCGCGATGGCTCGCAGTTCGACGCACTCTTTAAAGACGGTGACACCTATACGATCGGCGGCATGGAGGCCTTTGCCATGTATACGCCCGGTCACACCCCTGCCTGTATGGTGCATGTGATCGGTGATGCAGCCTTTGCTGGTGATACGCTGTTCATGCCCGATGGTGGCTCTGCGCGTGCCGATTTCCCCGGTGGCGACGCAGGCGAGCTGTATGACAGCATCATGAAAGTGCTGTCCCTGCCCGACGAGATGCGCCTGTTTATGTGCCACGACTACGGCCCGAATGGCCGCGCAATCCGGTGGGAGACCACAGTGGCTGAGCAGAAGGCAAACAACATCCATGTGGGCGGCGGCAAAACCCGCGAAGACTTTATCAAGTTCCGCACCGAGCGGGACGCGACACTCGCAGTTCCAAAACTGATCATCCCCTCATTACAAGTAAACATGCGCGCAGGCGTAATCCCCACTGACAAAGACGGCAATCGAGTACTCAAAGTACCCGTTAACGGCATCTGACCGGAGAAAGATAATGGAAATCAAGACCCTCACAGCTGGCCTTTCGGTCAGCCCTCAAGTTGTGGCCGCTGACATGAAAGCAATCAAGGATGCGGGCTTTCGCGCATTGATCTGTAACCGTCCTGACGGCGAAGGCAGCGACCAGCCGACCTTTGACGAAATCGCAAAAGCGGCAAAGGCGCAGGGTCTTGAAGCGATCTATTTGCCCATCGTCTCTGGCATGGTCCGCGACGAGGATGCGGCCGAGTTCAACGCCGCCCTCACCGCATTGCCCGGTCCTGTGCTTGCCTATTGCCGCACAGGGACCCGCTCTGCCACGCTGTGGTCCTTGGCACAGGCGAATAAACGCAGCGTCTCTGACATCCTCGCCGCGACCAAAGCAGCGGGATACGATATGGCAGGTGTTGTACGCCGTATCGTCAACGGCGGCAAAACCCCGACAGATACGGGCGACGCCTCTTATGAAGTGGTCGTCGTAGGTGCGGGTGCAGGTGGCATCGCCGCCGCCGCCAGCCTCAAGGCGCGCAAACCCGGTCTTGAGATCGCAATAATTGATCCTGCCGATATCCATTACTATCAACCCGGCTGGACCATGGTGGGCGGCGGCATCTTTGACGCGCAATCGACTGCACGCACCATGGGCTCGCTTATCCCCAAAGGGGTGCATTGGATCAAATCCGCTGTCGCCGCGTTCGAGCCTGACAACAATGCTGTGATCCTCGATGGCTGCCGCATGGTGAAATACAAACGCCTCATCGTCTGTCCAGGGATCAAGCTGGACTGGAACGGCATTGAGGGTCTGGTCGAGACATTGGGCCATAACGGCGTGACCTCAAACTACCGCTACGACCTTGCCCCCTATACATGGCAGTTGGTTGAAAAGATGAAGCAGGGCCACGCAATCTTCACCCAACCGCCCATGCCGATCAAATGCGCAGGTGCGCCGCAAAAGGCGATGTATCTGTCAGGCGATGCATGGCACCGTCGCGGTGTGCTCAAAGACATCGACATCCATTTCAACAATTCCGGTGGTGTTCTGTTCGCGGTTAAGGACTACGTACCGGCCCTGATGGAATACGTCAAAAAATATGATGCCCATCTGAACTTCTTTCACACGTTGGTGGCGGTCGATGGCCCTGCCAAGAAGGCGTGGTTCGATGTAGCAAAGCCTGACACCCCTGTTGAGCGGATCGAGATGGAGTTTGACATGATGCATGTCTGTCCGCCCCAGACCGCACCCGATTTCATCCGCGTCTCGCCGCTGGCCGATGCGGCGGGATGGGTCGATGTGGACCCCGCCACCCTGCGCCACAAGACCTATGACAATATCTGGAGCCTTGGCGATGTGATGAACGCACCCAACGCCAAAACCATGGCAGCCGCGCGCATTCAGGCGCCCATCGTGGCCGAAAACATGATCGCCAACATGCGCGGCGGATCGCCCAAGGCGCAATACAACGGCTATGACTCTTGCCCCCTCACCGTTGAACGGGGCAAGATTGTGCTGGCCGAATTCGGCTATGGCGGCACGATGCTGCCCAGCTTTCCCAAAGCGCTCATTGACGGCACCAAACCCTCCCGCGCTGCATGGTTCCTGAAGGAGAAAATGCTGCCTCCGATTTATTGGAAGGGCATGCTCAAAGGGCGCGAATGGATGGCGAAACCCGAAAAGATAACCGCAGGATAACCCTCGGGCCGCCCATGTGCCACGCACAGGGACGGTTCCCAAAATCGAGAACCCAATGACCCTTTCAAACTACTTTCCTGTCCTCACATGGGGGCGGGCCTATACCCGCAGTGCGCTTTCAAACGATCTGATGGCGGCGCTGATTGTGACGATCATGCTGATCCCGCAATCGCTGGCCTATGCGCTGCTCGCAGGCTTGCCGCCCGAGGCTGGGCTTTATGCCTCGATCGTGCCGATTATGCTGTATGCGGTGTTCGGAACCAGCCGCGCCTTGGCCGTGGGACCGGTTGCTGTGGTCTCGCTCATGACCGCCGCAGCGCTGAGCAATATCGTAGAACAAGGAACAATGGGTTACGCCGTTGCTGCCCTGTCACTGGCAGGACTGTCAGGCATTATCCTTTTGGCGATGGGGCTATTTCGCCTCGGGTTTGTGGCGAACTTCCTCTCCCATCCTGTGATCGCAGGGTTTATCACCGCGTCTGGCATTATCATCGCCGCGAGCCAGCTCAAACATATTTTGGGGATCAATGCGGAGGGTCATAATCTGCTGGAACTGGTGATCTCGATTATTGAACACCTGTCCGAGACGAATTGGATCACTGCCATCATCGGCATCCTCGCCACGACCTTCCTCTTTTGGGTGCGTAAGGGGCTCAAGCCGCTGCTCACAAAGCTGGGGCTTGGGTCCACCCTCACAGGCGTCATGGTAAAAGCAGGTCCTGTCCTTGTGGTGGTCGCCACAACGCTTGCGGTCTGGTTGTTTGACCTTTCAGAAATCGGCGTAAAAATCGTGGGCGAAGTCCCGCAAAGTTTGCCGCCACTGACCCTGCCCTCCTTCTCCCCCGATTTACTGGGCCAGCTGTTGCTGCCTGCCTTCCTCATCTCCATCATCGGCTTTGTGGAATCCATTTCAGTCGCCCAAACCCTTGCCGCGAAAAAGCGCCAGCGGATTGATCCGGATCAGGAGTTGATCGGGCTGGGGGCAGCTAACATAGGTGCATCCCTCACAGGGGGCTTTCCTGTGACGGGCGGTTTCTCACGCTCCGTCGTGAATTTCGACGCAGGGGCCGAGACGCCTGCTGCGGGTGCCTTCACTGCCATCGGCCTTGCCATCGCCGCACTAGCCCTCACCCCGCTGATCTTTTTTCTACCAAAGGCAACACTGGCCGCGACCATCATCGTGGCGGTTCTAAGCCTTGTGGATTTCTCGATCCTCAAACGCAGCTGGTCCTATTCAAAAGCGGACTTTGCCGCCGTACTGGCCACCATCCTCATCACGCTGGGTATGGGGGTCGAGGCGGGCGTCTCGGCAGGGGTCGGCCTGTCGATCCTGCTCCACCTCTATAAGTCGTCCAAACCGCATATCGCCGAAGTGGGCCAGGTGCCGGGGACCGAACACTTCCGCAATATCCTGCGCCACAAGGTGCTGACCCACCCCGAGATTGTGACCCTGCGAGTGGATGAAAGCCTCTATTTCGCGAATGCCCGTTTTCTGGAGGAAAAGATTCAAAACCGCGTGGCATCGGACAAGAACGTGCGCCATGTGATCCTGCAATGCTCCGCCATTAACGAAATTGATTTCAGCGCGCTGGAGTCGTTGGAGGCGATCAACGAACGCCTTGGCGAGATGGACGTGAAACTGCACCTCTCCGAGGTGAAAGGGCCGGTCATGGACCACCTCCAACGCGCACATTTCCTGTCAGACCTGACAGGTCAGGTATTCTTATCCCAATATGAAGCCGTTGAGAGTTTGACGAAAAGCGGGGGATAACACCCCCCGCCCCTCTTAGAATTTCGCGATGAAGTTGATGAACATACCCTCGTCATCTTAGGTCAGATCATCCGAAAAGCTACCCGCGTTATAACCAATGCCAAGCTTCACATTGTTCCCGATATGACGGTAGGCCGCACCCAACACGCCAAACTCTGAAATCCCCGCATCGGAGGCCTCAAGGTAGCGCCCCTCGATAAGCAGATCCCATTTTTGGGTCAGGTGATAGCGCGCGTTAATCACCCCGAGATAGGCATCATTATCAGCAAGCGGGATGGTGTCATCGGGTGAGGACTGGCCCCAACGCCCCCCAATCTTGGCCCCCAAAGTCCACTGCTGGTTCAGGTCATAATCCGCATCAAGCGACAGCACATGGCTGGTCTGGCGCGGCCCCCGCTCTGTTGATCCTTGCAAGTCCTGACCGATAGAATCTTTGAGAAAGCGGTATTTGAACAGAATATTCAGGCGGTCATTATCAACGGGACGGAAGGCATATCCCGCCTGCACATCCGTATATTTACCCGACAGCAGCGACGTATTGTCTGTGGCCGTATCCGCATAATCAACCGAAAACAAAAACCGCTGGCTCTCGTCGATCTTGTAACGGGCAGACCCCACAAAAAGGAAGGTATCGCCGTCGCGGTTGGTGCCTGATGTCTCACCACGGTCGCGGCGGAACTCGGCGCGGGCGCGCCATGACAGGCCACCCTCATCCTCATACCGCGCGCCCAAAGACAGCGCCTTGCGGTCGAAATCGCCATTCACATCGTCACGGACCTGACCGTATTCATAGCTGCCCAAAAGGGTCAACTGCTCTGTCGTGCGATATTCAACGCCATATGTGCTGGTGAGGGATTTATGGCGGCCGAACATATCATAGGTATTCTCGCCATAAACATCGACATCCTCGCTTACCGCGCGACGACCCCCTGCCACATACTGCCCACCGTCACGGCCCACCAGATCGGCGCCCACAAACTCGCGACCCAGATCAAGGCGGTAACCGAAATACATATTGTCAGTATCGTTCTGCTGGTAGGTCAGCAATGCCGTCCCCGCAGCCCCAAGGGAACCATCGGAAAGCTCGCCCTCAAACGACCACTTCTCGGAAAAGCGGTAGCGCAGGCCCCCGCCAAGGCGGTTGTTCTGCTCAAGACCGCCAGACCGCTCAACCGTCCCCTGCCCGTAGACGTACCACGCAAAATCCTCACTCTCGGTGAAGGTGGCGCGCACAGCGACATCAGTGCGGTGGCCATTCTCATCGTCCACTCCTCAGTGGCTACGATGAGCAACAAACCCTCTCTTAGCAAACAACCCTATTTGGACCCATAGGCGCTGACGTCAGACAGCATCGAGACTGTCAGTCACAAGAAGATTGGTCAGCGTCTGTGTGCCCGTGTTCTCGACGTCAAAGATGTAGGTAATCTGCTCCCCAACGGCGAGGAACTGCGCGGTGTTCGCACGCTTGGTGATGGTGGCGCTCTTGGTCCCTGCCCCTGCGGCCAATGCGGCAGTGCTGGTGTCTGTGTCGCTTTGCTGTGGCCCTTGGGCGGGTTGCGCACTCACGCTGGCCGTGTTTGGGATCGTCTCGGCGTCAACATTCGGCTGGATCACACGGTAGGTACCGGTACAGCTTTTGCTGGTGTTGGGCGCGATATCCGTGAGGGTACAGTTCAGCGACGGGATCAGCGGGTCAGTTACGGTCGCAGTGCGCAACGTCACATTACCAGGGTTCGCAACCGTGAAGGTATAATTCAGCTCTTCGTTCAGCGCCGTGAATGTCGCGGGGCCTGTTTTCGTCAGCGTCACATCAGGCGTTGCCACAACAGGCACAGTCGCCGTTGCCGCGTCTGATGTAAGGATCGTCACCGTACCGTTGTTGTCATAAGGAAAGCTGGCCGTGGCGGAGTTGACCACCTGTCCCGCATCAAACTCTGCCTGGGTGAAGCCCTGACGCGTTCCGGTACATTCAAAGAAGTCGCCAATCGCAAGGGTCGCTGGCTGGTTACAAACCGCAGGTGTCGTGAGCAGCGCGTCATTTGTCGTAATCAGCTCATCATCACGGCTCAGAACGCGGTCGCCCGTGTTGGTCAATGTGAAAGTATAGGTGATGACTCTCAGTCAGGTCCGTCACAGAGGGCGTTACCGCCACTTTGCCAAGCGAGACTTCTGGGCTGAAATCGGGTGCAATCCGCGCGCTTACTTGGTTCGAGGCAGTTGGTCCTGCAAAAGCCGTGGCTGTGTTCAGAACAACACCCGCGTCGATGTCAGCAGCGGTGAGAACGTAATCTGCGGTACAGCTTTGGGTTTGGCCCACGCCAAGGGGGGTTGCGAAACAGGTGAAGTTTCCGATTTTGTCATCGGTAATCGTAATCTCGGAAACACCGATGTTGTTCGCGATGCGGACGTTGCCTGTGTTGCGCACATCAAACGTATACGTGACGGTGGCGTTTTCGGTGAACTGGGCGGGGCTCAGCGCTGGTGCCGTTTTTGTCAGCTCAATCGCGGGGGTCTGGACGGCGGGAACTGTCACGTTGTCGGTGTTGGAGGTGACGGTTTCTGGCGTCGGACCTGCGGCAGTGGCGGTTGCTGTGGCGGTGTTGGTCACGCCCCCTTGGTTCAGGTTCCCTTGGGTCGTGGAATAGACATCCGACTGACAGGTCACAGACGCACCCGGCGCGATGATCGTAGCGGAACAGGTGACATCAACGCGGTTGTCATCCACTTGCGGCGCAAGCAGATCGACATTGCCCGTGGTGGTCAGGATATAGTCATACTCAAGCCCCGTTCCCACCGCGCTAAAGTTACTGGGAGAGTTTGCATCAAGCTGCTTGTCGAGGGTCAGACCAACGGTGCGAACAGCGGGAACCGTAGCAGTGTCCGTATCCGTATCAGACACACCGCCAATGCTGATCGTCGCCGTCGCCTCGTTTTTATAAGCGCCTGCATTGATATCTGCCTGAAGTACGGAATAGCTGGCCGTGCAGGTTACCGTGTTGTTCGGTGCAACTGGAACAGAGGGGCAGTTCAGCGTGGTCGATGTCCGGTCCGCCACCACAAGTTGCCTTGCAGTGAAGGTCACATTGCCCGTATTGCGCACGACGAGGTTATAGCTCAGCACATCGCCGACACTGTCATAGTTCGCAGTCAGTGCCGTCTTGGTCAGGTCCAGCGATACATCCGTCGCAGGACCAGGCAGGTCCAGCGTGTCGGTACGTGTCAGCCGTCCATCCAGCGGTGTGTCAGCAGAAACCGTGACTGTATTGCTCAGCTCGCTTGCGGCGTTCGCGATGTAGTCGTCCACGTCCGATTGCAGCACGGTGTAGGTGCCTGTGCAGGTAAAATCCTCATCAGGGGCGAGATCGGGCACATTACACGTCAACGCGGGGATCAGGCTGTCACTCACGGTGAACTTGCTCAGCGTGACATCACCCTCGTTGGTGATCAAAAAGCTGTAGGGAATTGTGCTGCCTGCGTTGCCGAA
>CAWVWS010000080.1:0-13135 GCA_963933905.1 uncultured Sulfitobacter sp. | reverse complement strand
GACCAGCATGATGGCAGCATTGCGGATGAGTTTGGTGCGATGTGCGATCATTTTGATGTCCGGTTATGTGGCTGTTGGCAGGTCATTGCGTCACCTCATCCAGCGGGATCAGGCGCTCTACATTCAGGAAAGTCTCGCGCCCGTTCGGGCCGCTGCGTACGCCAACCTGAACCACGGCGATGCGGTTCGAGTTGAGTTGTGCCGCTGCGATCAGCACGGTGCCGGTTTGGCGGGGGAAGTTGTTTGGAACCTCTGCCTTTTTGTCGGCGAGGCCTTCCTGCTTCAGACCCGTGTTCACCCACATGATCGCCTCGTGCGGGGCGGACCTGTCAAAGGCCACTTCGCAGCGCCGATCCGTGCCAGATGTTGCGGCGCGGCCCGTAACAGGTGAGGGGGCGGCAGCGGAGAAGGGGCGCAGGTCGTAGAAATCGATCCGCGCACCCGAGGGGCCGATTTTCGCCTGAGCGGTTTCGGCTGTAAGGCGCGGATTAAAGCAGTGGTTGGCAAATGCCTTGCCCGCTGATGCAGGATGTTGCCCCGCCATAGCGCTGCCTGCCGCCAAAAAGGCAAACAGGCAGGCGAATGTTATGGCGTGGGCGGTTTTCACGTCGATCAGCCTTTGACGGCTTTCACGATTTTCTGTGCGCCATCTTTGAGGTTGTCGGCGGCGATCACGTCGAGGCCGGAGTTGTTGATGATGGCTTTGCCCTCTTCAACATTTGTACCCTCAAGACGGACAACAAGCGGCACTTTGAGGCCCACTTCTTTCACCGCAGCAACAACGCCCTCGGCGATGACATCGCAGCGCATGATGCCGCCGAAGATGTTTACGAGGATGCCTTTGACCTGTGGGTCGGACGTGATGATTTTGAAGGCTTCGGTCACTTTCTCTTTGGTGGCACCGCCCCCTACGTCGAGGAAGTTTGCAGGCTCGGCGCCATAAAGCTTGATGATGTCCATTGTGGCCATCGCGAGGCCCGCACCGTTGACCATGCAACCGATTTCACCGTCGAGGGCGATGTAGTTGAGGTCATACTTGGAGGCTTCGAGTTCTTTGCTGTCTTCCTCGGTCTCGTCGCGCAGCTCTGCCACTTCGGCCTGACGGTACATGGCGTTGCCGTCGAAGGAGACTTTTGCGTCGAGCACTTTGAGGTCGCCCGTGTCGGTGACGATCAGCGGGTTGATCTCCAGCATTTCCATGTCGCGCTCGATGAACGCTTTGTAGAGGATGCCCATGAGGGAGACGCACTGTTTCACGGCTTTGCCTGTGAGGCCAAGCTCGAATGCGATGCGGCGGCCGTGGAACGCTTGGAAACCCGTGGCGGGATCAACGGAGAAGTTGATGATTTTCTCTGGTGTGGAGGCTGCGACTTCTTCGATGTCCATGCCGCCCTCGGTAGAGCAGACAAAACCGACGCGGGATGTTTCGCGGTCAACGAGCAGGGCGAGGTAGAGTTCAGTCTCGATGCCGGAGCCGTCTTCGATGTAGACGCGGTTGACTTGCTTGCCTGCGGGGCCTGTCTGGTGCGTGACCAATGTGCGGCCCAGCATTTTCTTGGCTTCTTCAGCTGCTTCGGCCACGGATTTGGTCAGGCGTACGCCGCCAGCCTCGCCTGCGCCTGCTTCTTTGAACTTGCCCTTGCCACGGCCACCTGCGTGGATTTGTGCCTTTACCACCCAGAGGGGGCCATCAAGCTCGCCTGCGGCATTCTTGGCATCTTCGGCCTTGAGGACAACGCGCCCGTCCGAAACTGGTGCGCCGTAGCTGCGCAGGAGAGCTTTTGCCTGATATTCATGGATGTTCATAAGCGACGGTCCCGTCTTTGGTTCAGTTTATGCGTGGTATACGCCGATTGCGTAATTTTTCCTGAACAGCATTGAGCAGCTGGATCAAGAAATCCAGACCAAAACGACATTTGTGATCACACGATATAAACGTGTGATCACAAACAGAGAAATGTTTAGGAGATATTCATGCAATGCGCGGATTTCGGGGTGAAACCCGCGCATTGGTGGCGAAAATTTGGATCAAATCGTCTGTGTAAATAGCCCGCTGGCAGCGTCTCAGAGCGGAATCAGTGCCCAGTAGTCGAGATCGAGCAGGACGGTCGGCAGATATTTTCCGTCTGCGCCGCGCAGATCAAACGCTTTGCCGCCCTTGGTCGCCACAAGGCGCAAGCGGATTGCGCCGACACCGGGTGCGGATGTTTCCGCTTTGTCGAGGACTTCGCTCCATGCGCGGACTGTATCCCCTGCAAGGCATGGGTTGGCGTGGGCGCCGCCGTTGAGGCTGACGACCATCTGCGCGTTGGCAAGGCCGTTGAAGGACAGCGCACGCGCCATTGAGATAACATGACCGCCATAGATCAGACGTGAACCGTCGGGGCGTGCGGAGGTGTCGAAGTGGACCTTGGCAGTGTTCTGCCAGAGCCGCGTTGCCATCATGTGTTCGGCTTCTTCGATCGTTACACCGTCGATGTGGTCGATCTTCTCACCAATCTCGTAGTCTGCGAAGCGGTGCGGCTCTCCCGCGAGGGCAAAGTTATAGTTGGTGAAATCGAGACCTTTGGGGATCACCAGATCGGCAGCTTTAATCGCGTCGGGTAGATCTGGGATGACAGTTTCAGGGGCAGGCGCGGAGGCGTTGCGTTTGCGGACCATGACCCAGCGGACGTATTCCATGACCACTTCATCATGCTGGTTCAGGCCACGGGTGCGCACGTAGAGGACGCCTGTTTTGCCGTTGGAGTTCTGCTTGAGGCCGATCACTTCGGACTCGGAGCGCAGGGTATCGCCGGGCCAGACGTGCAGGAGCCAGCGCCCTTGGGCGTAGCCGAGGTTGGCGACTGCGTTGAGGGAGACATCGGGGACGGATTTGCCGAAGACCACATGGAAGGCGATCATATCGTCGAGCGGGCTAAAGGGCAGGCCGCAGTCTTGGGCAAACTGATCGGAGGAGTAGAGGGCGTGGCGTGCGGGGTAGAGCGCGTGATAGAGTGCGCGCTCTCCCATTTTTACGGTGCGCGGGACAGCGTGGGTGAGGATTTGGCCAATGGTGTAGTCTTCGAAGAAGTTACCCGCGTTGGTTTTTGTGGCCATGGTTAGTGTGCTCCCAGTTTAGTCTCGGGGGTATACTCTCCCTCCACTTCTTTCACGACCGACTGGCCGCAGCGCATGATGCCTGCTGCGTGGTCCCATGTCTGGGTGGGAGAGCCGTAGAGTTCCCACCCTTTGTTGAGGGCTTCGGTGACTTTGTGACAGAAGGCAGATGTGTCTTCTTCGGAGAGGAAACGGTAGAGTTTCATGGGATATACGTCTTTCAGGAGAAGGGATTTACGCCAAGCAGGATGTGGATGCTGCTCATAACGATAAGCGCCACGGCGGATATTGCGGCGAGGCGGACATAGGTGGGGCGGCCTGCGGGCGCGGGGGCGGTCCACTCAGGCTCGGCCTTGTTGATCAGGATCACGGAGCCTACGGCCCATGCCAGAATGCCACCGAAGAGGAGGATCGAGGCAAGATCGCCGTTCACAAACAAATGCGCTAGTGCCCAGATTTTCACGGCAAGCAGTTGCGGGTGGCGGGTTTTATAGGCGGGCCATGCTTTGGCACCTTTTGCAGCTGAGGAGCCGTAGACCCAGAGAGCGAGGACCATAAGAAGGTTGTTGATGCCAGTGAAGAACGCAGGTGGCGACCAGATCGCGATGAAGTCCGCACCACGGTAGCCGATGATCATCAAGGCCAATGAGGCGAAGATCGCGATGGCGACAGCCGCTTTGCCGCCATTGCCCATGGCCGTGCGCTGGGTGGGCATCAGGCGTTTAAAGAAGTGGGCGGCGGACCAGAGGATGAGGCCGATAATAAGAAGGGTCATGAAGCTACTCCGAGCTGAGGGCGTTGATTGCATCCAGCTTTGCCAGTGTTTCACGGGCTGTTGCAACATGTAGATTCTCGACGATCTTACCGTCTACGACGGCGACGCCCTGTCCTGTGGCCTCACATTCCTCGAATGCAGCGATCTGGCGGCGGGCGAGTTCGACCTCTGCTTGCGACGGTGAGAAGGCCTCGTTTGCGACATCAAGCTGGGCGGGATGGATCACGGTTTTGCCGTCAAAGCCCATGTCGCGCCCTTGGTCGCACTCGATGCGGTGGCCGATCTCGTCTTTGAATGCATTGTATACACCGTCGATCAGGGCGATGCCGTAAGCCTTGCCTGCCAGCACACACAGGCCGAGGCCTGTCATCATGGGCAGGCGGTCTGCGCGGGGGCGTGTTTGCAGCTCTTTCGCGAGATCATTGGTGCCCATGACCATGCCTTGCAGTTTGGGGTGGGCGGCGATCTGGGCGGCGTTCAGAATCCCCAGCGGTGATTCCATCATGGCCCAGAGAGGGATGTCACCTGTGAGTGCGGCGAGGGCGTCGAGGTCGGCGGGGCTGTTGACCTTTGGCAGCAGGATCGCGTCCGCGCCCATTTTGGCGGCGGCGCGGGCGTCATCTGCACCCCATTCGGTGTCGAGGCCGTTGATGCGGATGATCTTGAAGCGGTTGCCGTAGCCGCCTGTGGTCAAAGCGTCGGCCAAGGATGCGCGGGCGGCGACCTTTTCCTCGGGGATCACGGCGTCTTCGAGGTCAAAGATGATGGCATCGGCGGGCAGGCCACGTGCCTTGTCCAATGCGCGGGGTTTGGAGCCAGGGATGTAGAGGACGGACCGTAGGGGACGGGCGATTGAGGGCATGGAATGGCTCCTTGGGGATTATTTGCGCAATAAAGTTGCGCGCAGAGGTGCATTTTGGGCCGTAACTTTCAAGCCAAATCGTGCCGCAGTGCGGCGAAACATGCCGTGCAACGGGGTGCGGACGCAGCGTTAACTTCGTTTTCAGGGCTGTGAGGGCAGTGTGAGGGCGTTGCTGACGCAGGACTTGGGATGCGGGTGCAATGGACGGAACAATCGGGGGCATGGGGATTTGCCGCCCGCTGATACTGGAAGGGCACTGACATGACACGGACATCAAAACTTCTTCATCTGGCGGCACTTACGGCTGCGGCAGCGATTTATCTGGCGACAACAACGCAAGCGGCGGCACAATCGCAACGCAACTGCGGGCCGCGCGAGGCTGTGGTTGAGCGATTGGCCAGCAGCTATGGCGAGACGCGGCAGTCGGTCGGGATCGGATCGAACAACGCGATGGTCGAGGTATTTGCTAGCGAGGAAACAGGAAGCTGGACAATTCTGGTGACGATGCCGACTGGGGTGACATGCCTTGTGGCCTCAGGAGAGGCGTTTGAGGAAGTGGCCGAAGTGCTGCCTGCACAGGGGAATGATGCTTAGGCCAAATTCTTATTAAGTGAGCCCGTCCCAGATCAGTTTAATGCCTGTGACGGTGAGAAGAACATAGGTGAGGGCGAAGAAGGCACGCTCCGGCACAATCTGGTGCGCGCGCACGCCGAGCCATGCGCCAATGAGCGCGAAGGGGGCGAGGACGAGATTTGCCTGTGCCGTCTCTAGCGTGAACATGCCGAGGAAGGCATAGGGGATGAATTTGGCGATATTGACGGCCCAGAAGATCAGGACAGAGGTCGCTTGATACCCCGTTTTGCTGAGGCCGCGCGACAGGAGGAAGACAGCCGCGGGGGGACCGCCTGCGTGGCTGACAAAGCTGGTGAAGCCGACGGCGATGCCAGCGATGAGGCCTGCGCCATCGGGCATTTGACGCGCACCGATGCGGAGCCAGCCGCGTTTCACGCTGATCTGCCATGCCACAAAGCCTACGGAGACGAGGCCGATGAGCAGGCGCAAAAGGTCAGGAGAGGCGACGCGGTAGAGGGCAGCGCCGAGGGCCACGCCAGGAAGTGCGCCGGCGATGATCAAAAGTGCCTCGCGCAGATGCCAGCGGCCCCAATAGGGTTTGAGCGACACCACGTCGATCAGCATGAGCAAAGGCAGCATGACGCCGAGGGCAAGGCCGGGATCGACAACGAGGGCCAGAACCGAAGCGGAAGCGAAGGCGGCACCGGAACCGAATCCGCCTTTGGATATGCCAGCGAATAGGACCGCAGGTCCGGCAATGGCAAAGAACCACGGATCGAGAATGAGCATGCTAGCCTCTTGAATTTACGCTGGTGTGCTTATCTTTGACAGGTAGCGCCGCGCGCACCAACCTTTGATTTTGTCCCTTGGGAGGACCTCTACATGAAGACTTTGCTCATCTCGACCGCTTTGATCCTTGGTTTGGCGGGAGCGAGTCTTGCGCAGTCCCAAGAGACGGAGGTGGGCGTTGTGAAGATGTCCGAGGCGAGCCTTTTGGTGGGCGATATGATTGGCGAGCATGTCTATAACTTTCGGGGGCGGCCCAATACGGAAAACCCTTTGCCGTTGTCAGGTTTGGAGCGGTTCGAGCGGGTTGCGCGGATCAAGGATGTGATGATCAACACAGATGGCACCGTTGAAGCGCTGGTGCTGAGTGTGGGTGGATTCTGGGGGCTGGCCGACCGCGAAGTGACCGCTGCGATGGAGGGCGTGAGCGTGGTGACGGACGTGCGCGGCGACAAATATTTTGTGATCTACGCCTATGAAGAGTCGCTGGATGATGCGCGTAGATTCAATAAGTTCGAGATTGAATAGGCGCTGCCGCCGCGCCCTTGGGCGCAACTTGAACCAACTCCAACTTGCATGCGTGGTCTGATGGGTTTATGCGCTCTGGCAACGAAACCTCATGGAGTAAAGCACAATGGCAAGAGCCAAGATTGCACTGATCGGCGCGGGTAACATCGGTGGCACGCTTGCCCACCTCGCGGCTGTAAAAGAATTGGGTGACGTGGTGATGTTCGATATCGCCGACGGCCTGCCACAGGGTAAAGCCCTCGATATCGCTGAATCCGGCCCTTCCGCAGGGTTCGATGCCGCAATGTCCGGCACGTCTGACTACGCCGATATCGCAGGCGCAGACGTCTGCATCGTGACCGCTGGTGTGGCGCGCAAGCCTGGCATGAGCCGTGATGACCTGCTCGGCATCAACCTCAAAGTGATGAAATCCGTGGGCGAGGGCATTGCCAAGCATGCACCCGACGCATTCGTTATCTGCATCACCAACCCACTTGATGCGATGGTTTGGGCGCTGCGCGAATTCTCTGGTCTGCCACACGAGAAAGTCTGCGGCATGGCGGGTGTGCTTGATTCGGCGCGCTTCCGTCACTTCCTCGCGGAGGAGTTCAATGTCTCCATGCGCGATGTGACTGCATTCGTTCTGGGCGGCCATGGCGATACGATGGTTCCATTGACGCGCTACTCCACTGTTGCGGGCATTCCTTTGCCTGACATGGTGAAAATGGGTTGGACCACACAAGAGAAGCTGGACGCGATTGTTCAGCGTACCCGTGATGGCGGTGCCGAGATTGTTGGCCTGCTCAAGACAGGTTCCGCGTTCTACGCCCCTGCGACTTCTGCGATTGAAATGGCTGAAGCCTACCTCAAAGACCAAAAGCGCGTGCTGCCCTGTGCGGCATACGTTGACGGCGCTTATGGCCTCAACGGGTTCTACGTGGGTGTACCAACTGTGATCGGTGCCGGTGGCGTTGAGAAAGTTGTGGAAATCCAGATGAACAAAGACGAGCAGACCATGTTCGACAATTCTGTGACGGCCGTTAAGGGTCTAGTTGATGCGTGCAAAGGCATCGATAGCTCGCTGGCCTAAGCGACGCGTTAGTAGATTTTGAAAGGCGCGCCTGAGAGGGTGCGCCTTTTTTCGTTGTTGGAGCGGGTGAGTCGTTGGAGTGTGATCACAGGGATATTTCTGTGATCACAAAACTGCGAGGCTGCGACAATTTTCTATAGAAATAGCGCAAACAGCCGCTCATCTGCCTGCATGTCCCCGTGACAGTGGCGAAAAATACGTTAGTAGTAGGCACAAGTAGCCACAAAGGAGCCTGATATGGCCGATGTGAACCGGGGCAACCGTCCCCTTTCGCCACACTTGTCGATTTACCGTCCGCAGCTGACGTCCATGACGTCGATCCTGACGCGGATTACGGGCAATGCGATGCTGATTTCGGCACTGCTGATTGTCTGGTGGTTTTTGGCCGCCGCGAGCGGTCCTGCCTATTTCGCCATCGTGAACGGATTTCTGACCAGTTGGTTCGGTGATCTGGTCATGTTCTTCTCGGTGCTGGGCTTGTGGTATCACACGCTGGCCGGTGTGCGGCACCTGATCTGGGATAACGCGGTGATGATGGATATCAAAAGCGCAGAAAAGCTGGGCTGGGCCTGTATCGGTGGCTCTGTGCTGCTGACGCTGATCACAGTTATCGCGGTTTAAGGAGAGTATCATGGCATTTATGACAGACCGCAAACGCGCGATGGGACTTGGCTCTGCCAAATCTGGTACGGCGCATCACTGGTCCATGACCATCAGCTCGGTCGCGTTACTCATCCTGCTGCCGTTGTTCGTCTTCACCTTTGGTGCAGCATTGGGCGGTACATATGAAGAGATCGTCGCCTACTATAGCCGTCCGTTCCCTGCAATCATCGCGGCACTGACCATTCTGGTGACGTTCAAGCACTTCAACGACGGGGTGCAAACGCTGCTTGAGGATTATGTGCACGGGTTGGCGCAGAAGGTGTCGATCGTTGTGATGACCTGCATCAGCTATGGTGCGGCCGCTGTGGGCATCTTTGCGATTGCCCGATTGGCGCTGTGATTTAGCCCTTTTGTGAGGTTGCGACATATGGCGTGGCGGATCGCCCCTAGGCGTTTTCGCCGCCCATGCTAGATTAATTTAAAAGGCGGGTCGCTCCGCCGACAGGGACTACCGGATTTCAGACGCTGCAAGGGCGTTGGTGACATAGACAGGGTCGTGACCGTTTTCGGTTGGGTCCCAAACATTGAAGAGGGCGCGATATGGCTGCTTATGATTATGAGACCCATGAATATGACGTTGTTGTTGTAGGGGCAGGGGGCGCGGGTCTGCGCGCCACGCTTGGCATGGCGGAGCAGGGCTTGCGCACTGCGTGTATCTCCAAAGTGTTCCCCACACGCTCGCACACGGTTGCGGCGCAGGGTGGTATTGCGGCGTCCTTGTCCAATATGGGGCCTGATAACTGGCAGTGGCATATGTATGACACGGTCAAAGGGTCGGATTGGCTCGGCGATACGGATGCGATGGAATACCTTGCCCGTGAAGCGCCCAAGGCGGTTTACGAGCTCGAGCACTACGGTGTGCCATTCTCGAGGACTGAAGAGGGCAAGATTTACCAGCGTCCGTTCGGTGGTCACACGACCGAGTTCGGTGAAGGCCCGCCTGTTCAGCGTACCTGTGCTGCGGCGGACCGTACGGGTCACGCGATCCTGCACACGCTCTATGGTCAGTCGCTCAAGCATAACGCCGAGTTCTACATCGAGTATTTCGCCATTGATCTGGTGATGTCCGATGATGGTGTTTGTCAGGGTGTTCTGTGCTGGAAGCTTGATGATGGCACGATGCACCTGTTCAGCGCCAAGATGGTTGTGCTGGCGACAGGTGGCTATGGCCGTGCGTATTTCTCAGCCACATCTGCCCACACCTGTACGGGTGACGGCGGTGGTATGACCGCGCGTGCGGGTCTGCCGTTGCAGGATATGGAATTTGTGCAATTCCACCCGACAGGAATTTACGGCGCAGGCTGTTTGATTACCGAGGGTGCGCGCGGGGAAGGTGGTTACCTCACCAACTCCGAAGGCGAGCGGTTCATGGAGCGTTATGCGCCGACCTATAAGGACCTCGCATCGCGTGACGTTGTTTCCCGCTGTATGACGATGGAAATTCGCGAAGGGCGCGGCGTGGGCGAGAAGGGGGATCACATCCACCTGCACCTCAACCACTTGCCGCCAGAGACGCTGGACCTGCGCCTTCCGGGTATTTCCGAGTCTGCACGTATCTTTGCGGGTGTGGACCTGACGAAAGAGCCGATCCCTGTATTGCCGACTGTGCACTACAACATGGGCGGTATTCCGACGAACTATTGGGGTGAAGTTCTGGCCCCAACCAAGGATAATCCTGACAATGTCTCTCCCGGTTTGATGGCTGTGGGTGAGGCGGGGTGTGCGTCTGTGCATGGTGCGAACCGTCTCGGCTCCAACTCCCTGATCGATCTGGTGGTGTTTGGCCGTGCGGCGGCCATTCGCGCAGCCGAGATTGTGGACCCCAAGTCTGCTGTACCAACGCCGTCCAAGCGTTCCATTGAAGCGGCATTCTCGCGCTTTGACGGGTTGCGCTATGCCAAGGGTCACGTGCCAACGGCGGAGCTGCGCCTTGAGATGCAGCAGACCATGCAAGCGGATGCTGCGGTGTTCCGCACCGACAAAACGCTGGCCGAGGGTGAAGCGAAGATGAAGGACGTGGCGGGCAAACTGTCCGATCTGAAAGTGACCGATACCTCGCTGGTCTGGAACTCTGACCTGATGGAAACGCTTGAGCTGACCAACCTGATGCCGAACGCGGTGGCGACGATCACTGCGGCAGCGGCGCGCAAGGAAAGCCGTGGCGCGCACGCCCATGAGGATTATCCTGATCGTGATGATGTGAACTGGCGCAAGCACTCGCTCATCTGGTTCAAGGGCAACGAGGCGAGCCTTGGCTTCCGCGGTGTGCATACACAGCCGCTGACCAGCCATAACGAGGGCGGGATCGACCTCAAGAAGATCGCACCGAAAGCGCGGGTTTACTAAGAATGACCGTTGCGGCGCAGATAGGCACACGGTGGCAGCAGGCGGGGTTCAGCCCCGTTTGCGCGCTGCAGGTGTTCGGCATGCGCCACTCTGGCAACCACGCGATCATTGACTGGCTGATGCGCAATGCGCCTGAGGCTGCGACGGGTGGTGTGTTCTTTAACAACTGCAAGTTCGGGAAAAATCCGCAGGTCCACTATGGGTCGCTGGATGTTTATGATGCGCAGCGGCAGGTGATGCCGCATGTGGATATTAAAGATGATCAGCGGATTGCTGGAGCGGGGGACGCACCGATGGCGATCGTCTCCTATGAGGACCGCATGCCGCAACCTGCAGGGCAGCCGCAAAAGGCCAGCCACACCATGGCGGATGCGGATTTTTCGCACCAGGTGATCATCTACCGCAGCTTTTTGAACTGGTCGGCGTCGCTCTTGGCGAAGATAAAGAAGAATGATGGCTTTGGCGCGACGGACCGCATGCGGATTATGACGCTGGCCGATGCGACCTATGTTCAGGGACTGGACCGTGTGGCGGATGCAAAGGGTATCATCGCGATTTGCTATGATAACTGGATGACCTCCGAGGACTACCGCGCAGTTATTCTGCGCAGTCTTGGTTTGCCCGTACGTGATTTGAGCCGTGGCAAGGTCCAGCGCTATGGTGGTGGATCGTCTTTCCAGCGCAAGGTGGGCAGTGCAGAGAATTTGAATTCCACGTCCCGCGATGCGGCCATGGCCGATGATCTGGAATATGGATTGCTGGCGTGGACTGCGGCCCATGACCTGCGGTTCATGGAGCGGTTGATCTCGCATTTCGAAGAGGATGCAGAGCGTTTGGCCACATTGGCCGAGACATCAAAGCTGCATATGAAACTACCGCCCCGAAAGGCTTTTGTATGATACGCGTAATTCTGGTTTCCGCCGCATTGGCACTCACGGGTTGTGAACAGTTCGAAGCTGCGAGCAACAAGGTAACAGCGGCTGCTGACCAAACAGGGCGCAAGGCGGCGACTTCTGCTGTGACGGAAGTGATTGCGATCAATTTCCCGCAGGTGCCAAAGCCGCTGATCGAGGCCTTTACCGGCTGTGTGATCGACAATGCACAAGCGGTTGAAGTGCGTGAACTGGCGAAAGCATCGGTGGTTGGTGTGGACGATGACACCGTCGCTGTAGTGCGAAACATCCTGTCGCGCCCTTCGACACAAACCTGTCTGCGCGACCGCGCGCCGATCTCGCTTTGAAAATTTCCGGCGCTTGCGCCGACCGACTGACACAAAAAGGAACAGCATCATGGTACAACTGACGCTCCCCAAGAACTCCCGCATGACGAGCGGAAAAACATGGCCCAAGCCCGAGGGTGCAACAAACCTCAAGGAGTTCCACATCTACCGCTGGAACCCTGATGACGGGAAGAACCCGTCGGTTGATACATATTTCGTCGATCTCGACGATTGTGGTCCGATGATTTTGGATGCGATTATCAAGATCAAGAACGAGATTGATCCCACGCTGACCTTCCGCCGCTCCTGCCGTGAAGGGATTTGTGGCTCCTGTGCGATGAACATCGACGGGATTAACACGCTGGCCTGTACCTATGGCATGGCCGAGGTGAAGGGTGTTGTGAAGATTTACCCGCTGCCGCACATGCCTGTGGTCAAGGATTTGATCCCTGATCTGACGCATTTCTATGCGCAGCACGCATCTATCAAGCCATGGCTTGAGACAGAGACACCTGCGCCCGCGAAAGAGTGGAAGCAGTCGATTGAGGACCGTAGCAAGCTGGACGGTCTTTATGAGTGCATCATGTGTGCCTGCTGCTCAACCTCCTGCCCCAGCTACTGGTGGAATGGCGATCGCTACCTCGGACCCGCAGCGTTGCTTCACGCCTACCGCTGGATCATCGACAGCCGCGATGAGGGCACCGGCGAGCGTCTGGACGAGTTAGAAGATCCTTTCAAGCTGTACCGCTGCCATACGATCATGAACTGCGCGAAGACTTGCCCCAAGGGTCTGAACCCCGCTTTGGCGATCAGCCAGATCAAAAAGCTGATGGTTGAGCGCACTGTTTAAGCCCGACTGATGTTTGGTTGGCTCAAGAAACTGACGGGCGGTGGTGTTCGGGAAACCGTGACGCCGCCGCCCGTTCCCGTTCTACCGCCAGAGGCGTTGAGCGAGGATGACCTGCGCCTTGTGTTGGAGCGTCCTTGCGCGCCGATTGTGTACAGTAAACCTGCCAATATAGACCCCTTCGCCTCAATGTTCGGGGCGGTGCGCCTGTCGCGTGCGGGGGAGGTTTGGCCGTCGTTCGAGGGCGCGCCGCTTTGGCCGCTTTGTCAGTTGAACCTGACCCAAGCGCCCTTTGTCCCTGATGCGCTGCGTGATCTGGCGCTGATCATGGTTTTTATCCGTGATAATGATGCTCATGCGCCGACGCA
>CAWVWS010000079.1:0-13349 GCA_963933905.1 uncultured Sulfitobacter sp. | reverse complement strand
CGGAATCGCAAACGGGTGGGGATGGTTGCGCAATTTGCACCTTGCTTGGGATTGGGCCGATGGATGCATCGCCGTATCAAACAAGGAGATGCGTGAAATATGTGCACATGTTCCAAACGGGACACCCATTAAGATAGAAGCCTGATACCATGACGTTCAGATACCGTGCTCCCGTCTTCAACGCCGTTAAGGGCAAAGAACCAATATGCAAATGATCTGCCACTACGAAGTCACCGACTTCACCGCATGGCAAACCGCCTTTACCGCGGATGATGAGGCCCGTCGTGACGCAGGCCTTGGTGTGCTGCAAATCTGGCGCGATGCCGACAGCACCACACACGCCTTTGCCCTCCTGTCCGTCAATGACCGCCCGCGCGCAGAGGCGTGGATCACCCGTTCAAACGCGCTGCATTCCGATGACGCCAACACCGTCACCCACGCCAGCCACTTTTTCATAGAGACCGCATAATGACACCTGAACTCACCGTCCTCACCCTCGCAGCGCTACTACAAGTGCTCCAGTTTTGCGCCTATTCCGCAACCTCCGTCGCGCAGGTCGGCCCGAAAAAAGCCGCTGGGCCGCGTGACAATCCAATCGTGCTGACAGGTACTGCGGGTCGTTTGCAACGCGCCATGAACAATCACTTCGAGGCGCTGATCCTCTTCACCATCGCCGTGCTCGTCACGCAGGCGTCCGAGCAGAACACAGCCTACTCCGCTGCCTGTGCATGGGTCTACCTCGGCGCGCGCGTTCTCTATGTGCCAGCCTACGTTTTCGGCCTCGCCCCATGGCGCTCCGTGATCTGGCTGGTTGGCCTGCTCGCCACCTTCGCGATGCTGACGGCCGCCATTCTGTGAACCTGATTTCCACCATACCGGTGTACAGGGGGGCAAGCGTGCTCCTTGGAAACTGTCCAGTGGACAGTTTCGCACGGTTGCGGGCGGAGCCCAGGGTACGCAAAACTTCCGCCACACTGGTGTACAGCAGGTGTACAGCAGGTGTACGCCCCAATTTCTGACCAAGGAGACTCCCATGTCGAGCTATGATGTCATCATTATCGGAGCAGGCCCCGGCGGCTATGTCGCAGCCATCCGCTGCGCGCAACTCGGCCTGAAAACGGCCTGTGTAGAAGGCCGCGAAACCCTCGGCGGCACCTGCCTCAACACAGGCTGCATCCCGTCAAAAGCACTCCTGCACGCATCCCACATGCTACACGAAGCAGAGCATAATTTCGCCGAGATGGGCCTCAAAGGCAAAAGCCCGTCGGTCGACTGGCCACAGATGCAGAAATACAAACAATCCACCATCGACACCAACACCAAAGGCATCGAATTTCTGTTCAAAAAGAAAAAGGTAGACTGGATCAAAGGTTGGGCCACCATCCCCGAAGCGGGCAAAGTCAAAGTTGGCGACGAGGTCCATGAGACCAAGAATATCATCATCGCCTCCGGCTCCGAGCCGTCCCCGCTCAAGGGCGTAGAAGTTGATGAGAAAAACGTCGTCACCTCCACAGGCGCACTGGAACTCGGGAAGGTTCCGAAAAAGCTGGTTGTGATCGGCGCAGGCGTCATCGGACTTGAGCTTGGCTCCGTTTACGCACGCCTCGGCGCGGAAGTGACCGTTGTGGAATTCCTCGACCACATCACCCCTGGAATGGATGCCGAAGTCAGCAAGCAATTCCAGAGGTTGCTTAAGAAACAAGGCCTTAACTTCATCATGGGCGCCGCTGTTCAAGGGACCGAAGCCACCAAATCCAAGGCAAAAGTCACCTACAAACTGCGCAAGGACGACAGCGAACATGTCCTCGAAGCCGACACCGTATTGCTTGCAACAGGCCGTCGCCCCTTTGTAAACGGCCTTGGCCTTGATACTTTGGGCATCACCATGACCGACCGCGGCCAGATCGCCGTCAACGCCCATTGGGAAACCTCTGTCAAAGGCATCTACGCCATCGGTGATGTGATCGAAGGTCCCATGCTCGCCCACAAGGCCGAGGATGAAGGCATGGCCGCCGCCGAACAGATCGCAGGCAAGCATGGCCATGTTAACTACTCCGTAATCCCTGGTGTGATATACACTCACCCGGAAGTAGCGAATGTCGGCGAAACCGAAGAATCGCTTAAGGCAGCAGGTCGTGCCTACAAAGTTGGTAAATTCAGCTTTATGGGCAATGCCCGCGCCAAAGCGAACTTCTCCGGTGACGGTTTTGTAAAACTGCTGGCAGACAAAGAAACGGACCGCATCCTTGGATGTCATATCATCGGCCCCGCCGCTGGTGATCTGATCCACGAGGTCTGTGTTGCGATGGAATTCGGTGCATCCGCTCAGGATTTGGCAATGACCTGCCATGCGCACCCGACGTATTCCGAAGCTGTGCGCGAGGCTGCACTGGCCTGTGGCGACGGTGCGATCCACATGTGACGGTCCCGACGATCACGGGGGACAGACTTTGTTACAAAGTCTGTCCTCAAATCCTCACGGAGGATTTGTCACCACATCGTCTTTGCCGCACGCGGTACCCAATCAGCATCATACGCGGGGCCACCCTCGGCCCCCTCACTCACCTCGGCCAGTATCTCTCCGACTGTTGGCAAACCAGTGCTGCAATCCTCGCCTGACCATATCCGCGCCCGCATCAATGCCCGCGCACACTGGCTATAAACCTCTGCGATATCGACAATAATAACTGTCGCTGGGCGGATGCCCTTCTTCTCGAAACGCGCGCGCAGCGTCGGATCATCGGTAAGCCATGCCGTGCCGTTCACCCGCACAACGTTATGGGACCCCGCAACCATAAACATCAGTGACACACGCCCGTCGGCGACAATATTGCGCAAACTGTCGAGCCGCTGATTGCCACGCCAGTCCGGCAAGGCTAACCGCTTGGGGTCAAGTTCAAGAACAACAGGACCATCATCACCGCGTGGGCTGCCATCCGTTCCCTCAGATCCAACCGTGCTGAGAATGCAGAGCTGCGACGCCATAATCCATTTACGATAGAGCGGCGTGAGATAGTCACAAACCTTCCGCAGCGATGCCGCACCGGGGCTCCCGTAAAGCGCCTCAAGCGCTGCGATGCTGTCAATCTTTTCCATAGAGATGCGCCAGCCCCGTTTCTTCCAATAGCGCGTCCGATGCCGTCTCAATCCGGTGCTCCAGTTCTGCTACAAATTCATCACGCTGACGACCGGGCGCGATAGGCGGCAAGAAGTCCACAACCGCCACACCCGGACGGCGGTACAACCCACGGCGAGGCCAAAACACACCTGCGTTTGTTGCAACAGGGTAGCACGGCTGCTCCAACTGCTCATAAAGGATCGCAGTCCCGACCTTATAGGGCATCTTTGTCCCCGGTGCGGAGCGTGTCCCTTGCGGATAAATCACAAGCTGGCCTGCTTCGCGGCGGCCTGCTTCAACTTCCTGAACCATCTTTGTAATCGCAGCGCCCCGTTTGCCACGGTCCACAAATATGAATTCCATCTTGGTCACATATTGCCCCAGAAACGGCGCGTATTTCAGCTGGCTTTTCATGATGAATTTGGAGGCGGGCAGCGCATTGTAGATCATCAGAATATCAAGGAACGACTGATGCTTGGCCGCGACCAAACACCCGATTGTCGGGGGCGTGCCGCGCACTTCGCACCGCAAGTTGATCATCCAGCCTGCTGTCCAGATCACCCAGCGCGCATAGGCGCGACAGCCTGCATAGGCGCCCCGCTTTGAGACCATCGCCCATGGCGCATAGGCCAGACCAATGATCGGCAAAACAATCGTCGCCTGCGTTGAAAACAGGATCGAGCGGATCCATTGCAAAATGTTCATGTCAGTCCTTCCAACGTGCGCCGCGCTGCCAGACGTGTGGCGACAAAAGCAACGCCTGCCGCCAACGGCGGGATAAGAAGCGGGTAGAGCCAGTGAAATCCCTGAAACCCCAGCCCAGTGAGGAAGCTTGCCGTCTCATCACCACCGCTGGGAAGCAGCAAGACCGCAATCATCCCCAGCACCATCCCCACCGCCGCACCAATAAGTGCGCGCAGCGTAAAGCGGCGGATAAAGGCATGGGCGATATAGTCATCAATCGCACCTACCAGCCGCAAGACAGCAATCACTTGGGCATTGGCCGCGAGGGCAGCATTCGCCGCCAGCGTCACCATGGCTGCGGTCACTGCCGCAATAAGCGCGATGGCAAGCCAGCCGAGTGTTTTAAGCCGCGAGGCCGCTTTGACCAAGGGCGCGCGCCAGCGGCTGTGATCGTCCAACACCGCACCAGGCACTTCGGCTGCAAGGCGCAGACGCAAACCCGCCGCATCCATACCTTCAGAGGTTTCAATCACTTCGATAAGTCGCGGCACAGGCAATGTATCCAACTCCAACGCGGCACCAAACCACGGCGCCAGCAACGCTGCCTGCTCTGCGTCGGTGAGGGCACGTGCCTCGGCGACACCGCGTGTCGTCTCGAGAATGCGCAAGGCGGCGTCGGTCTGCGCCTGTTGCTGGTCGGCAGGGGCGGCAATGCGAATGGTTGCAGAACGGGCAAGCTCCTCGCCCCATTGATCCGCCAGCCTGCCAGCCGCCAAGGACAGCGCCAGCGCAAAGACGGTCAAAAACGCCATTGCCCCCGCTGCAAAAAGCGTCAGCTGCGCAGTAAACCCCGAGGGCGGCACCACACGGTCAGCTTGCGCATCCGAACTTAGCGCACGCTGGAGCATTGCCAGAACCATCTTCATAAGTCCGCTCCCGCAAGTTGTATGCGGCGGTTGGCAATGCGCAATACGCGGGCCTGCACATGGGCCTTGGTGGCGCGGATCAGGCTCAGATCGTGCGTCGCCACCAATACGGTTTTGCCCATGCGGTTCAACTCGATGAGCAGACGCAGCAGCCGTTGGGACATGTCCCAATCCACGTTGCCTGTCGGCTCGTCGGCAAGAATTACATCGGGCGACATGATGACGGCGCGGGCCAATGCCGCGCGCTGCCGCTCCCCGCCCGACAGTTCGGGCGGCAACGCATTCGCGCGGTCGGTGAGGCCAACCCAATGCATCAGATCGTCAAGGTCTTCTCCCCCTGCCTCGTCGCTACGGCCAGAGACATGCAAGGGAAGGGCGATGTTTTCCGACACGGACAAGTGGTCAAGAAACTGGCAATCCTGATGCACCACCCCAACCCGACGGCGCAGCAGTGCAACGTCATCGCGGGTCAATCCCCGCACATCGGCATCAAACAGTCGGACATGCCCCGAGGTGGGTAAAAGCGCGCCATAGCACAGCTTCATCAAGGTAGTTTTGCCAGAGCCGGACGGCCCCGTGAGGAAGTGGAACGACCCCGGTGCGAGTTTCAGCGAGATGTCCGACAACAGCTCCCCGCCGCCATAGCTGTAGGCCACATTTTCCAAGTCAATCACGACAGGTCCCCTTCGGTTAGCCTGTTGTGCCTTAGCATCGCTTGGGTTTCAATCCGTTGCCGCAGGGCAATCATGCCAGATTGCACTTTTCGTACGGATACATACCCCCTATGATAACGTTAATGTATGGTAAACGGGTCAAAGACCGGTATTTCGGGGCGTAACATGAGACTAATCTGTCCAAACTGTGATGCACAATATGAAGTGCCGGATGATATCATGCCTGTCGCAGGTCGGGATGTACAATGTTCCAACTGCGGGCAGACGTGGTTCCAGCACCATCCCGACCATACTCCTTCCGAGGACGAAGACCTCAAAGACGCCCCTGCGCCAGATGAAGAAACAGCGCCACCACCTCCCCCGCCTCCCGCCACAGCGCTGACACGTAAACAGCTTGACCCCGCTGTTGCCGATATCTTGCGTCAAGAGGCCGAAGCAGAGCAGGCAGCCCGCCGCAACACACAGTCTGAGGGACTGGAGAGCCAGCCCGATTTGGGCATGGACCTCGAAGACAGCAGCCATGAAGACGGGGCCGAGCGCCGTGCCCGTGAAGCGCGCGACCGTATGGCCCGACTGCGCGGGAACGAGGCCCCCGAGGTTCAGGCCGCAGGCGGCAGCAAGCCAGCCGTAGAAGGTGCTGCGACGGCCGCAGCCCTTGGCTCGCGCCGCGATCTGTTACCCGATATCGAAGAAATCAATTCTACCCTGCGCTCAGGCTCTGCCCGCACGGGTGCAGGTGCCACCGATCTCGACCCCGAGTTCGAGGCCCCCTCCCGCAGCCGCAGCCGCCGCGGGTTTCGCACGGGATTTATAACCATTCTGCTGATCTTTGCTGTCTTGGCGATTGTATATGTGTTTGCGCCGCGCCTGTCTGCGGCTGTACCCGCATTGGAAGCGCCCCTGCAAAGCTATGTCAGCTTTGTCGACGAGGGCCGCAGCTGGTTGGACTTGAGGGTTCAGGGCCTCTTGAAATCCCTCGATTCAGCAGCCGCTGGCAGCGGCAACTAACCACTCCGCAGCCTAGAAACGATCCAACAAACGGTTTAGGTAATCACGCTCGGCTTCGGGACGTGCCGCCTCACCCGAGCGGCGGCGGATTTCGTCCAGCAACTCGCGCGCGCGCCCGTAGGCGTCATCGTTCAAATCAGCCTGTTCGTCACTGCCAGCGGCACCTTCACTGCCTTGGCTACGGCCCAAGGGGTCACGGTTGTCGGCACGGCGGTCGCCATCTTGCTGGCCCTGACCCTGTTGCTGGTTTTGCTCTTGCTCGGCCAGCGCTTCCCCCAATGAGCGCATGCTGTCGCGCAGAGCTTCCATGGCTTGCGATTGATTGTCGATGGCCTCTGCAAGCTCACCGTTGCGCAGGTTCTGTTCTGCTTGATCCATCGCCTCACCCGCACGGTCCAACGCATCGCGCGCGGCATCCCCTTCGGGTGTTCCCTGACCGGGCATGCGCCCTTCCTGACGGCTCAGCTCGTCGCGCAGTTGTTGCTGGCGCTCCGCAAGGCTCTGCTCGGTGCCCTGGCCCTGCGCTTGGCCTTCGCCCTCACGCTGCTCGCCACCACCGCCTTGCTCCCCTTGCTGTTGCTCCTGCTGGCCTTCACCTTGGCCCTGCTGGCCCTCATGACTTTCGCCGCGCCCTTGGCCGCCATTGCGGCCCTCGTTCTGCTGGCTCTCGCCAGCTTGGGCATTGGGATTGAACTGTTCTTGCAGATCACGGAATGCCTGATCGCTTAGACCCTGCTGTTCGCGCAATGTCTCGGCCAGGCCTTCCATCGCCTGCTGACCGGGCGACTGGCTGCCTTGACCCTGCTGGCCCTCGGCCATCTGCATGTTTTCCATCATCTCTTGCAGCTCGCGCAGCGCCTGCTCGGCTTCAGCCATGCGGCCTTCTTCCATCAACTCCTGAATGCGGTCCATCATGCGTTGCAGGTCGTCCTGCGTCATCTGCATGGTCTCGCCCTGCTGTTGCTGGCTCTGCTGCTGCTCGCCATCCTGACGCTCTGCCTGCTCGCGCTGCAACTGCTGCATGAATTCGTCGGTGGCGCGGCGCAGCTCCTGCATCAGCTCGGCGATTTCCTCATCGCTTGCACCGTTTTTCATCGCCTCGTTAAGCCGTTCCTGCGCGCGTCTCATTCGCTCACGCGCATCCTCAAGGTCGCCTTCTTCAAGCTCCAGCGCCAAATCCCACATGTCCCGCGCCAAAAGGTTCTGGTTCTCCTCGTCCAGACCAAAGCGTGCATAGGTCTCAATCCGACCGATCATCTTGCGCAGACGCAGCGCCGTTGTCTCCTTGCGGAACGCATCTTCTGGCAGATAGTTTATGGCACGCAGCACTTGTGCCGTGCGTTTGGCATTTGCACGGTTCCACAATATATCGCGGCGCATTTCGATCACGGCGGCGGCAGTCGGGTCAAAGAAGCGGCGGCCAGGTAAGATCATCTGCATCGGTGCCGTCTGGGCTTGCTGCTCGGCGGCGTCCAATGCAGTCATCGCAACAGTGACAGGCAAGTTCGCCCAAGGATGCTCCGAGAAGTCATCAATCAGATTTTCTTCAAAGGCAACACGGTCCCCCGCAATCGGCATGGGCAGCGGTACAATCACCTCTGGACGCATGTCAGGCTCGGCTGTCAGGCCATAGCGCCGCTCGACCGAGGCCAGATCAAGCATGATCCGCGCCTCACCCGCTTCAACGCCGTAATCATCCTTGGCAGCAAAGGGCAGACGCATCTCTCCCATGGCAGACACTTCGGGCAAGCCTAGAATGACGATCTCGGGCGCGGCATCGGCACGCACGGTGACGTCCCATGCGCGCGCACCCGGTCCCTCAATCGCCAGCGCCCCGTCCTGCATCACTCTGAAATCAAACGCCATCTGTGGCGGCGCTTCGGCGTCGACCTCGACCAAATTGCCCGAAACACTCTCCGCGACGGTGAGTGCCCCAACCTCGCCGTAAAGGCGCATGGTGATGATGGTCCCTACAGGCAGTTCAAGCGACCCCGCCGCCTGATCGTTCAAATATAGTGTCGGCTTGCCAGTATAGCGCGGCGGCTCTGCCCAGCCTTCCCAGACAGGGCCCGCAGCGAGCGTTCCCGCTCCACCCGAAGCCATCTCCGCCACGGTGCCAACCCGCCAGATGGAGCCGAAAAAGACCGCAACAGCAAAAGCCAAAACCGCAACATAGCGCAGCGCATAGGGATCACGGGAGGAAACCCGCAGATCGGCAGGAACAGCCTGCGCCTGTGCTGCACGCTCTGCCATACGACGCTTGTGCGCGCGCCAGACTGCGGCGGAGGCCTCATCAGCGTCACCAATCGCCTGCTCGTCCAGAAGTGCCGTAATCGGTCGCCCTGCAAGACTGCCATCGAGACGCATCATCGCATCAGCAGTCGAGGGCCACGCCCAATGATGCACAGCATAGACAAGCGCCCAGAATGCTCCCGCTGCCGTCAGGCCAACGAAAGCCCAAATCGCTTCAATCGGCAATATTTCATGCATGCCCATCATGGCCGCCGCCAGCGCCAAGAGGATCACCGTCAGCAGTGGCCACAGACTGCGCACCAGCCCCTCGGCCCGCATGCCCGCACGGGTGAGCCAAAGCGGACGGCGCAAACCGTCCAGCGTCTGTTTCAAATCATCAGGTGTGAATTGAACCATGGGAACCTCTCAAAGGCGGCTCTCAACTCGCGGGATGCGTCTCAAGCCATTCAGGTATGGTATCGCGATTTATCATTTCGTCAAACGTCGGACGTGGGCGGATAACCGCAAACTGATCACCATGCACCAGAACCTCGGGGATCAGCGCACGCGAATTATATTCGCTCGACATAACAGCACCATAAGCACCGGCACTGCGGAACGCCACCAGATCACCCGCCCCCAGCGGCACCATGTCGCGCTGTTTGGCAAAGGTATCGCCGGATTCGCAGACAGGGCCAACGATGTCATAAGGCTGCTTTTCAGTGCCCGCAGGAGCCTCAAGCACCGGAATAATATCGTGATAAGCATCATACATCGCAGGTCGGATGAGATCGTTCATCGCGCCGTCAAGGATCAGAAAATCGCGGCCTTCGCCCGATTTGACGTAAATCACCTTGCTGACCATCAAACCCGCATTGCCCGCGATCAAACGACCCGGCTCGATCTCGATCTCGCAGCCCAGATGCCCAAGCGTGCGCTGAACCATAGCACCATAATCCGCAGGCAGCGGCGGCGCTTCATTGCTGGTCTCGTAAGGGATCCCAAGGCCACCACCCAGATCAAGGCGCGTAATCGTATGCCCGTCGCTACGCAGCTGCTCGGTCAATTCCGCCACTTTCAAATAGGCCTGCTCAAACGGTGTAAGGTCCGTCAATTGCGACCCTATATGCACGTCAATCCCGATAACACTCAGCCCCGGCATGGCCGCTGCCATGGCATAAACCTCCCGCGCGCGCGAGATCGGGATGCCGAATTTATTTTCGGATTTACCCGTCGCAATCTTGGCATGAGTCTTTGCATCCACGTCAGGGTTCACCCGCACTGTGATAGGTGCCACTTTGCCAAGCTCCATCGCCACAGCGTTGAGCACTTCCATCTCCGGCTCGCTCTCGACGTTGAACTGGCGAATACCGCCCTCCAGCGCCACATGTATTTCGCGTGCGGTTTTACCTACACCGGAAAAGACAATCTTGTCCCCCGACACGCCTGCTGCCTTGGCACGCAGATATTCACCCTCGCTCACGACATCCATCCCCGCACCAGCCTGCGCCAGCGTGCGCAACACTGCCTGATTGGAGTTGGCCTTCATCGCATAGCAGACCAGATGATCCATCCCCGCGAGCGCCTCGTCAAACGCACGAAAGTGACGCAGCAAAGTTGCCGTGGAGTACACATAAAATGGCGTGCCAACAGCCGCCGCAATCTCTGTAACAGACACATCCTCAGCAAAGAGCGCGCCGTCACGATAAAGGAAATGATCCATTCTCTATTTTGCCTTTTAAACTCAATTCCGCCCTAGCGCACAGGCGCCGAGCGTAGAAATAAATACAAAGGCAAGCCACAGCTCACCCCAATGCAAAACGTCGCAGGTATCGCTATCAGCGCACCCCAGTTGCGGCGTGTGGCCACTTCGGCAATGATCCAGACGGTCAGCGCCACAGCAGCAATGGTGAGGTCCCAGACCAGACCGCTCGTCGCGGCGTTCACATGCCACGCGTCAACCATCGCCATGATGTCCCAACCATTTTCCTGAAACCACTGGATGAAATAATACATCGGGTGGATAGCGCCCCAGACAGCCAGCGCCAAATAGATCATCCGCAAAACTGACATCAGAAATTCCGCACGACGCCGACGTTGACATGCCCTGACACGTGAACGCCGGGGGTTGTATTGCTGGGCACTTGCCGCGGGGATACCTCGGAGGGCGCACGTGCACCCGGTGGCGTGCACGCAGCCAGCGCAAGCGCGGATATCATGGCCAGAAGTCTCATAGACCAAGCCCGATACGAAGTGGTCCCTTTGTCAGGCCCAGATTGGCCCCAAGACCTACGCCATTGCCGTTCAATGTCACATTTACACCGCCCGTCGGTTGTATCGGCTCTCCGTCAGCACCACAGGCGGCCAGCATCAATGCAGCCAGAACAATCATTTTCTTCATTTCATCTGCTCCTTCCAGCGGGCGATCTGGGCGCGCACCTGTGCGGGCGCCGTACCACCGTATGAAGTGCGCGAGTTTACCGAATTATCAACCCCCAACACGGTGAATACACCGTCAGTGATCCCCGCATGCACAGCTTGCATCTGTTCCAGCGTCAGATCGGGCAGATCAGAGTCCTGCGCTTCGGCCATCGCCACCAGCGCCCCCGTAATATGGTGCGCATCGCGAAACGGCAGACCCAGAACCCGCACCAGCCAGTCGGCCAGATCAGTCGCAGTTGAGAAACCGCTTCCCGCAGCAGCAGCGAGTTGAGGACGGTTAGCATTCATATCACGCACCATCCCCTCCATCGCGGCCAAGGCCAGCATGAGATTGTCGGCGGCGTCAAACACCTGCTCTTTATCTTCCTGCATGTCTTTGGAATAGGCCAGTGGCAGCCCTTTCATCACCATCATCAGCGCAACATTCGCGCCAAAGATACGGCCAATCTTGGCGCGGATCAGCTCTGCCGCGTCAGGGTTTTTCTTCTGCGGCATGATGCTTGAGCCTGTGGAAAAACGATCCGACAGGGTCACAAAGCGGAATTGTGCGGAGGACCAGATCACCAGTTCTTCTGCAAAGCGGCTCAGGTGCATGGCGCAAATGCTGGCCGCCCCAAGGAATTCCAGCGCGAAATCGCGGTCGCTCACCGCATCAAGGCTATTGGCAGAAGGGCGGTCAAAGCCCAACGCTTGCGCCGTCATATCGCGGTCAATCGGGAAGGAGGTACCAGCCAAAGCAGCAGCCCCGAGAGGCGACTCGTTCATCCGCGTACGCGCATCGCGCATACGGCTCAAATCACGGCCAAACATCTCAACGTAGGCCATCATGTGATGGCCCCATGTGACAGGCTGCGCAGTTTGCAAATGGGTAAATCCGGGCATGACCCAGTCCGCGCCAGCTTCGGCCTGAGCGAGGAGCGCTTGGATGAGTGCGAGGAGCGCACCCTCGGCAGCGTCGAACTGATCGCGTACCCAGAGTTTGAAGTCAGTCGCCACTTGGTCATTGCGCGAACGGCCCGTGTGCAGACGTCCCGCGGGCTCGCCAATAACTTCCTTCAGACGCGCTTCCACATTCATGTGGATGTCCTCAAGAGCAGTGGAATATTCAAACGTTCCACCCTCGATTTCTGACAAGACCGTGAGCAGCCCTTCCCGAATGGTCTCCGCATCGCTAGTCTCGATAATACCCTGTGCGCCAAGCATCGCAGCATGGGCACGAGACCCGGCAATATCCTGCGCCGCCATCCGCTTGTCAAAACTGATCGAAGCATTAATTGCTTCCATGATCGCGTCAGGACCAGCGGCGAAACGGCCGCCCCACATTTTGTTCGAAGTCTTATCTGCCATTTGCCTAATTCCCCGGAGGGACCCATGAAGAAACTGTTGCTTGCCATCGTCTATACGGCCCTCACGGTGGGTGCAAACCCCGCGCTGGCATCTGATGGCGATATCCTTCGTCCTCTGCTGGCAGGTGACATGAAAAAACTGGCAATTCACGAGACACCCAAAGCAACTTCGAATGCGTCATTTGATCTGGCGGATGATGCGGGGCGTGCCTCGCTTGAGGACTATCGCAGCAAATATGTGCTGGTGAATTTCTGGGCCACGTGGTGTGCGCCCTGCCGCAAGGAGATGCCGCATCTGTCGGAGTTGCAGACCGAGTTGGGCGGTCCTGACTTCGAGGTTCTGACTATTGCCACGGGTCGAAACTCTCCCGCTGGCATCTCGAAGTTCTTTAAAGAGATCGGCGTCACAAACCTGCCGCGCCACCAAGACCCCAAGCAGTCACTGGCAAGCCAGATGGGGATTTTCGGCTTGCCAATTACTGTGCTTATTGACCCGGAAGGCCGCGAAATTGCACGTTTGCGCGGCGATGCCGATTGGGCCAGCGATACAGCCAAGGACATGATAAAAGCGCTCATCGACGCGCGCAAAGCGGGGTAAATTCGGGCGGCAGCTAATGCCGCCCGTCAAGGTCAGGCTGCGTGCCGCATAATGGCCGCCTCGGATGGCGACAAAGTGCGCCGTGCAAAGCTGCCATAGGTATGCGGATCATATTCAAGCTCGGGATATTCTCCCAACAGACGTTTGCGATCCTTTTGATCCAATGAGGCAAAGGCCGCCGAAGCCGGATGGAAGCTTTCTGTTTCCAGACCGTTGGCCAACAGGATTTGATGCTGGTCCAGCAGAACGTGAATGTAGGTCACTTCGCGCACCTGCATATCTACAGTGATCGTCGTCCCGTTAATCAGGTCCTTTGCAGTC
>CAWVWS010000078.1:0-13352 GCA_963933905.1 uncultured Sulfitobacter sp. | reverse complement strand
GTGGCACAAGCTGCTCACGAGCGTTCAGGGGATCGGTGCGAAGGCATCTCTTGCGATCCTGAGTGCGCTGGGGCCTGACGGGGTGGGTCGTGCGATTGCGCTTGGTGATTGGAACGCAGTGAAGGCGGCCAAAGGCGTTGGCCCCAAGATTGCGCAGCGCGTGGTGCTGGATCTGAAGAATAAAGCGCCTGCGATGATGGCGATGGGCGGCACAGTGGCCGAGGCGCTGGGCGAGCAGGACGCCGAAGTGATTGAAGCGCCTGCGCCATCGCGCAAGAAGGCCACCCCTGCGCCCAATGCGTCGGCGCAATCTGAAGCGTTGTCGGCGTTGAGCAACCTTGGTTATGCGCCGGGCGATGCGGCGGGGGCGGTTGCACAGGCGGCAGGTGAAGCGCCTGACGCAGAAACGACCACACTTATCCGTGCGGCGTTGAAACTTCTGGCGCCAAGAGAGTAATGTGCGCGGATACAGGCCTGCGACGGCGCTCACCGCTTAGGGACGTGACATGATAGACAGTGATCCGATTGTGCGGCCTGAGGGCATGCCCGAAGATTTTGACCGCGCGTTGCGGCCCCAAATGCTCGATGAGTTTGTGGGGCAGGCGGAGGCACGCTCAAACCTCAAGGTTTTCATTCAAAGTGCCAAGCAACGTGAGGAGGCGATGGATCACACGCTGTTCCATGGCCCGCCCGGATTGGGCAAGACCACACTGGCGCAGATTATGGCGCGCGAATTGGGGGTTGGCTTTCGCATGACGAGCGGTCCCGTGTTGGCCAAGGCGGGTGATCTGGCCGCGATCCTGACCAATCTGGAAGCGCGGGATGTTTTGTTTATCGACGAGATACATCGACTTAACCCTGCGGTTGAGGAGGTGCTTTATCCTGCGCTGGAGGATTTCGAGCTTGATCTCGTGATCGGTGAGGGGCCTGCGGCGCGCACGGTGCGCATTGAACTGCAGCCCTTTACGCTGGTGGGGGCGACAACGCGGATGGGGTTGCTCACTACGCCGCTGCGCGACCGCTTTGGCATCCCGACACGGTTGCAGTTTTATACCGAGGACGAGTTGTTCATTATTGTGGACCGCAATGCCCGCAAGCTGGGCGCGCCTGCGGATGAGGGCGGGGCGCGCGAGATTGCCAAGCGCGCGCGCGGTACACCACGGATTGCGGGGCGGTTGCTGCGTCGTGTGGTGGATTTTGCGGTTGTGGAAGGCGACGGCCGTGTGACCAAAGAGTTGGCGGATATGGCGCTGACGCGGCTTGGTGTCGACCATCTGGGGCTGGACGGGGCGGACCGGCGGTATCTGCGGCTGATTGCGGAGAATTATCAGGGCGGGCCTGTGGGCATCGAGACCATGTCGGCGGCGCTGTCTGAGAGCCGCGATACGCTGGAAGAAGTGATCGAGCCGTTCTTGTTGCAGCAGGGATTGATCCAGCGGACACCGCGTGGGCGAATGTTGGCGCAGAAAGCCTGGGTGCATTTGGGGATGGAGCCGCCGAAACGGGATGTTGACCTGTTTGGGTGATGTGGGAATTGAGTTTAAGGGCCAAATGAAGATGGAACCGAGTGATATCGAGGCGCTGTTTACGCGGGGCGACGGGCAGTTTGTTTTTGCGCGCTGGGGGCGGCCGATTGCGCCTGTGGTGTTTGGCGTGGAGGAGCCGACCTTGCAGGTGGTGAAGGGCGCTTTGGAGGCTGTGACCGCGTTGGCGGGGCATAAGATGGCCGAGACGGATATGGAGCTGGGCTCCAATATGATGGTTTTCTTCTTCTGTGAATGGGCGGAATTGTTGGATGTGCCGGGGATGGACCGTTTGGTGCCTGATCTGGGGCCTTTGGTTGAAAAGCTGACGGGTGTGGAGGCGAACCAGTACCGGTTTTTCCGATTTGACGAGGCGGGTGCGATCAAGGCGTGTTTTGTGTTTTTGCGGATGGACGCGCATTTGAGTGCGGTGCCTGCGGAGACATTGGCGCTGAGCCAGGTGGTGCAGTCTTATGTGCTGTGGTCGGATGAGGCGTTCAAGGATCGTTCTCCATTAGCTGTGGTGGGCGAGAAGACGATATTGCGGCCTGATGTAGCGGGATTGATACGGGCGGCGTATGATCCTGTTTTGCCAAGTGCGGCTACGGATAAGTCGCATGCGTTGCGCTTGTATGCGCGGATGCAAGCGGGGGCGGGGGTCGTACAATGAAAGAGACGGCGTCAATGATCCACCGCAAGGAGATACGTGTCTATTATGAGGACACGGATATGGCGGGGATTGTCTATTACGCCAATTACCTGCGGTTTATCGAGCGCGCGCGCAGTGATTGGGTGCGTGAAGTTGGTATTGACCAGCTTGCGATGAAGGCGGCGGGTGTTGTCTTTGCCGTGCGGCGGGTGGAGGCGGATTATGTCGCCCCCGCGCGGTTTGACGATATTCTGGAAGTGCGCACCACGCTGGACAGTCTCTCGGCCGCGAAGATGGTGATGGGGCAGGAAGTCTGGCGCGGGGAGGACCTGATCTTCACTGCAAAAGTGCTGATTGTCTGCATTGGAGCCAGTGGAAAACCTGTGCGTTTGCCAGCGGAATGTCGCCTGCTTAAAACGTGATTGCGCGCATGTGCGCTTGGCCCTCGCTTTTTCTCTTGTGCTGCGTTAGATTCTACCCAAATGGAGCCTGAGAACAGGCCCACCTGAGGCAGTAGAGTAGAGCAATACACATGCAGACAGCGTTTATACTCGCCGGCGTAGGCGATAGCATTACCGTATGGGGCATGTTTGCCCAAGCGACGATCACCGTGAAGCTGGTGATGATCTCGCTGGTAATGGCGAGTTTCTGGACATGGTCCATTATTGTACAAAAAGCGATCCAGTACCGCGCGGTAAAGCGCGAGGCGGCGGAGTTTGATCAGGCCTTCTGGTCGGGTGAGCCGTTGGACGGGTTGTTTGACCAGATCGGTGCAGAGCCGCAGGGCGCGTCCCAGAAGATATTTGTGGCGGGCATGACCGAATGGCGCCGCTCGCACCGCGAGGACGGCGGGATGATCCCCGGTGCCACGGCGCGGATTGACCGTGCAATGAATGTGGCCATCGCCAAAGAGGCGGTGCATTTGCAAAAGAGTTTACAGATCCTCGCGACCACCGGATCGACCGCACCGTTTATCGGTCTGTTCGGGACTGTGTTCGGGATTATGAACGCGTTTATCGAGATTGCAGAGCAGCAGAATACATCGCTTGCGGTTGTGGCACCCGGCATTGCGGAGGCGTTGTTGGCGACGGGTCTGGGCCTTGTGGCAGCGATCCCTGCGGTGATTTATTACAACAAATATAGTGCGGACAGTGATGCGATCCTCGGGGATTATGATGCGTTCGCGGACGAGTTTGCAACGATCCTCAGCCGCCAGCTGGATTCCTGAGCCATGGGCGGCGGAGTATCCCAGAGCAGTGATGGCGGAGGCAGCAGCAGGCGGCGTAAGCGGCGCGGCGGCGGGCGTGCCATCTCCGAGATCAACGTCACGCCGTTTGTGGATGTGATGATGGTGCTGCTGATTATCTTTATGGTGGCGGCACCGTTGCTGACGGTTGGTGTACCTGTTGAGTTGCCCAAGACGGCGGCGCAAGCATTGCCCGGTGAGCAGGAAGAGCCGCTGACAGTGACGATTACTGTTGAGGGTAATGTGCAGATTATGACAACCGAGACGCCGCGCGAGCAGTTGATCCCCAAGCTGCGTGCGGTGGCTGCCGAGCGTGAGGGGGACCGTGTGTTCCTGCGCGCGGATGGGGCCGTGCCCTATAGTGCCGTGATGGAGATCATGGGTGCGTTGAATGCGGGTGGATTTTCCAACATTGGTCTGGTGACGGATATCGGCGGGCCAACGCTGGACGGTACGGGCAACTAGGCGATGTCTCGCGCGCGCAAAATTGGCAATATTGTATCGGGGGTGGGGCATGCAGGCTTTATCGCCTTTGTGCTGTTTGGTGGCTTGTTCACCTCACGGCCCGAACCTGTCGAGTTTCGCGAAGCGGCGATGATTTCGGGGGAGGAATTTGCCGCATTGGTCGAGGCGTCGCGCCAGCCTGTGGTTGAGGCCGAGGAGCCTATACCAGCAGCGCCCGAAGTGACGCCAGATGCGCCCGAAGTGGATGTGGGTGCGCAGGAACCTGTGGCAGCGCCCATCGAGGAGGTGGCGGAGCCTGCCGAGGAGCCCGTTGAAGAGCTGGCCCCGCAGATATCGGAAGCAGCACCTGAGCGGCCAGAGGCCCCTGCGGAAGTGACCGTGGAAGAGGCGCCTGTTGCAGAGACACCTGTAGAGCGCCCTGCCGAAGTGGTGGCACCAGAGCCTGCGCCGCGCCCCGAGCCGGAGGCCGTGCAAGAACCCGAGCCGCAAGAGGCTGTGATCCCTGAAGAGACAGGCGAAACAGTTGAGCCACCGCAAGAAGCCGCCGCTGTGCCCGAAGCGACAGACCGTATTGTGACGGAAGCAGCCGAAGCGCCTGCGTCATCACCCAATGCGTCGTTGCGTCCGCCTGCGCGGCGGCCATCGGCTCCGCGTCCCGTGCAGACCGTCGAGACGCCAGCGACACCTGCGCCATCGCAGTCTGTGGTAGATGATGCAGCCGTTCAAGCGGCGCTGGAGGCCGCGTTGAGTTCTTCGGCTACCAACACGGTTCCGACGGGCCCGCCGATGTCATCGGGGGAAAAGGACGCGCTACGCCTTGCTGTGCAGGGGTGTTGGAACGTGGACCCTGGTGCGCGCTGGGCGCAGACGACTGTAACTGTTGCGATGGATATGACGCAGGACGGCAAAGTTGTGGCGTCAAGTCTGCGGATGATTGCGAGTGAGGGCGGCGATGCCTCTACGGCCAACGCGGCCTTTGGGGCGGCGCGGCGGGCAATTTTGCTGTGCCAGAAAGACGGATACCCCCTGCCGCCTGAGAAATACGGGCAGTGGCAGGAGATCGAGATGACCTTCAACCCAGAGCGGATGCGGATCAGATGACCCCGTGCACAGGCTTTTCACTGGACCGCTTGGCCTTGCATGGGGCAGACTCGCAAAAGCGGGGATTGGCCGCCGAGGGTTTGGCGGTTTTGCGCTGTGAACGGGGCGGGGACGCCCTTCGGGTTGAGAAACCTGTGTAATGGCAGAGTATAGAAGTGACGTATCATCCTGAAAGGACGATTTTGCGATGAAGTTTGTAGCGATGTGTTTGGCGCTCGTGTGCGCGTTTGGTGTAGCCTCGAAAGTGAGTGCCCAGCAGGGACCGCTCCAGATCACGATTGAGGAAGGCATCATCACGCCGCTGCCCTTTGCCGTTCCCGATTTTCAGGCGGAGACAGGTGAGGCGGGCCAGTTGGCCGGTGATCTGGCGCGGGTGATTGCTGCGGATTTGCAGGGAACAGGCGTGTTTCGCGAAATCCCAAGCTCGGCTTTCATCGCGAATTATTCGGATTTCAACGCGCCTGTGTCCTTTCCTGATTGGAAGGCTGTGAATGCGCAGGCTTTGGTCACGGGCGCAGTTTCGGTTAATGGGACATCGGTGAACGTAAAGTTCCGCGTTTATGACGTGGTGTCTGGCACCAACATCGGGGAGGGGCTGCAATTTTCTGGCACCACCGAGGGCTGGCGGCGCATGGCGCATAAGGTGGCCGACGAAGTGTACTCACGGATCACGGGCGAGGGCGGGTATTTTGACAGCCGCGTGGTTTATGTCTCCGAGACAGGGCCAAAGGACAAGCGTCAGAAGCGTTTGGCGATCATGGATTATGACGGTGCGAATGTGCGCTATCTGACGGACAGCAGCGCGATTGTGCTGGCGCCGCGTTTCTCGCCCAGTGGCGACCGCGTGCTTTATACCAGCTATGAAAGCGGATTTCCGCGCATTTATGTGCTCGATGTAGGATCGGTCCAGCGTCGCGTGTTGGAGAGTGCGGAGGGCACGATGAGCTTTGCGCCACGTTTCTCTCCGTCGGGCAATACGGTTGTATATTCGCTGTCTCAGGGCGGTAACACTGACATCTACACAATGGATATCGGGTCGGGGCAGTCGGTGCGTCTGACCAATACGCCTGCGATTGAGACGGCACCCAGCTATAGCCCTGATGGGACACAGATTGTGTTCGAGAGTGATCGCAGCGGCTCTCCGCAGCTGTACATTATGTCGGCTGGTGGCGGTGAGGCGCGGCGGATTTCCTTTGGGGACGGGCGGTATGGCACGCCTGTCTGGTCGCCGCGTGGAGATCTGATCGCCTTTACCAAGCAGACCTCGGGGCGCTTCCATATTGGTGTGATGCGCACGGATGGCTCCGAGGAGCGGCTGCTGACGGCGTCCTTCCTGGATGAGGGGCCGACGTGGTCGCCCAATGGCCGTGTGATTATATTCACCCGTGAAACGCAGGGCGAGGGCGGTGCATCGTCGCTCTACTCCGTGGATATTACAGGGCGCGTTCTGCGTCAGGTGAACACGCCCGAGGGCGGATCAGACCCGGGTTGGTCGCCGCTGCAACAGTAACGTGAAACCATCCCCCTTTCCCCGCCGCCTTTTGCTGTGATAGATTAGGCGGAATAATAAAAACCCGATGATGAGGTCGAGCAGATGAAATTCCTACCCATAAGCATTTTGGTTGCAGCTGTTGCGCTGTCGGCCTGTACAAACCCGAACCGTTTTGGCGCAGATGATGCGCTGGCCAATCCTGCCGCTACGGGTGGCCCGAACGATCCGACATCCACAGCCTATTTTAACCAGACTGTTGGCGACCGCGTGTTGTTTGAAGTGGATCAATCCACATTGACTGCTTCGGGCCGTGCCACGCTTGACGGGCAGGCGACATGGCTGCTTACCAACACCGACTATCAGGCCATCATCGAGGGCCACGCGGACGAGCAGGGCACGCGCCAGTACAACCTCGCACTGGGTGCGCGCCGTGCCAACGCGGCACAAGAGTATCTGGTGTCGAAAGGTGTTCCCGCAAACCGTCTGAGCGTTGTCAGCTACGGCAAGGAACGCCCGATCGAGATTTGTTCCAGCGAGGCCTGCTATGCCAAGAACCGCCGCGCGGTGACTGTGCTGGCTGGTGGTCAAACTAGCTAAATTTAGGGAGCCTGCGTCATGCGCTTTGCTTTTATCTTTGCGATTGTTCTTGGTGCGGTGCCGATGGGTGCTGTGGCACAGGATGCGCAGACCCTTGCCGATATTCGGCAAGAGTTGACGACATTGAGTGTCGAGATGACCAAGCTCAAGCGCGAGCTGGCCACGACCGGCACGGCAGGTGGGGTACAAATGCCTGCCTCTGTGCTGGAGCGTGTCAACGCGATGGAGAGCGAGCTGAGCCGCGTGACGTCCAAAGCGGAAGAGCTAGAGTTTCGCATTAACCGCATTGTCGATGATGGCACGCGGCGCATTGCCGATCTGGAGTTCCGTCTGGTCGAGCTGGAGGGGGGCGATATCTCCAACCTTGGTGAGGCAACGACGCTGGGTGGCAATGATCAGGCGACAGCCCCGCCGCCTGCTGTGGCCCCTCAGACCAACACAAGCCAACTCGCCGTGGGGGAGCAAGACGACTTTAAGAGGGCGCAGGAGGCGCTCGCAACCGGTGACTTTCGCACCGCCGCAGACCAGCTTGCGACCTTCAATCAGACCTACCCGGGCTCTCCAATAGCGGCAGAAGTCGAGTTGTTGCGTGGCGATGCGTTGCAGGGGTTGGGCGATACGAAAGAGGCAGCGCGCGCTTATCTGGCGAGCTTTGGTGTGGCCCCTACAGGGCCGATTGCGCCTGATGCGTTGTATAAACTTGGCGCGTCCCTTGGGGCGCTGGGTCAAAGCGGCGAGGCCTGTGTGACTTTGGCAGAGGTTTCCACCCGTTTCCCTGACAGCCCTGCATCGGGCAGCGCCCAAGCGGAGCGGGCCAAGCTGGGATGCAGCTAGACCACGACTGGCTTATGCAGCAGGGCGAGGATGCCATGCTGCTGCATTTTGTGGATGGTGCGTTTTACCCTGTGCCTAAGGGGCCAATCGGTATTGCTGTTTCGGGCGGCGGGGATTCAATGGCGCTGTTGCACTTGTTTGCCCGTTGGTCAGCACAAACAGGCCATCCCATTGCAGCCGTAACAGTGGATCATGGATTGCGCCCCGAGAGTGGCGCGGAAGCGGACCGCGTTGCTGCACTTTGTGCCCAAGCGGGCATTCCACACGATATTTTGACTTGGGCAGGGGCACAAGCAGAGGGAAACCTGCCTGCCGCCGCACGCGATGCGCGATATGCCTTGATGGCGGAGTGGGCGAAGGCCAAAGGCATCGGCAGCATCGCTTTGGGCCATACCGTTGACGATTCCGCAGAGAACTTCCTGATGCGGTTGGGGCGCTCTGCCGGGATTGACGGGTTGGCCGAAATGGAGACCCGATTTAAGCGCAATGGCATCTTATGGTCGCGCCCGTTGTGGCAGCAACGCAGGAGCGAGTTACGCGAATACTTGCGGCGTCATGATGTGCAATGGATTGAAGACCCGAGTAACGATGACCCGCGATATCTGCGCACGCGGGCGCGGAAGGTACTGCCGTTGTTGGCTGATGTTGGCGTTACGGCGGAAACCATCCACGCCTCGGCCTTTGCCCTGCGCCGAGCGCAAAGCGCACTGGTGCATTATACGCATCAAGAAGCTGTTTTGCATGTGACGCAAGAGGTAGGCGATCTGCTCATCCCAGTGCGCCCGATGCCACCGATCCCTACGGAGATTGAGCGGCGGCTGGTTACGGCGGCGCTGCAATGGGTGGGATCGAACAGGTATCCGCCGCGCGGGGTTTGGGCGGGGTTGCTGGACGTTGATGTGGTGGGCCAACAGCGCAAGACCCTTGCAGGCTGTTTGATTATGAAGCGAAAAGGCCACTACAGGATCACCCGCGAATATAATGCGGTTAAGGATATGGTAACGGCTACGGATGCACTGTGGGACACGCGCTGGCGGCTGGAGGGGCCGCATGCGCCTGATCTGGAAGTGCGGGCCTTGGGCGAATCTGTCAGTACCTTGCCCGACTGGCGTGAAACGGGGCTGCCGCGGCCCACATTGATGGCCTCGCCTGCGGTTTGGCGGGGGGATTTGCTCGTTGCGGTGCCGCTTGTGGGATACAATCGTGATTGGTCTGTACAGATCGTCGCAGATTTCACCTCATTTCTGGATTCGCATTGAACAAACCGCCTCAATCTCTATCTTAGGAGAGTGGCTGAGGGAGTTCCCTTTGGCCGAGATGTATTCAGGAGTGTTTCCTTGGGCAATTTTCGCAATCTCGCATTTTGGGCCGTGCTGCTCGTGCTCGTCTTTTCGCTGTTCAACCTGTTCAATGGTGGCGGCGGCAGCGGTGGCTTGCAGAACCGTGAGATCAGCTATTCCGATTTCGTCACTTCCGTTGAAAACGGGAATGTCAGCAATGTAACCCTCGACGGGGAGCAGGTCCGCTTTCGCCAGTCTGATGGCGACTATGTCACGATCAAGCCGTTTGATGCGGAAGTGACCAAGCTGTTGACAGACAACAATGTTCCGTTCCGCGCCGAGAGCCAGCAGGAAAGTGGTTTGCAGACATTCCTTGTCTCGCTGCTTCCAATCCTGTTGCTGATCGGTGTGTGGATTTACTTCATGAACCGTATGCAGGGTGGCGGCAAAGGTGGCGCCATGGGCTTTGGCAAATCCAAGGCCAAGATGTTGACCGAAAAGCATGGGCGTGTGACGTTTGACGACGTAGCGGGTATTGACGAGGCGAAAGAAGAGCTTGAGGAGATCGTGGAATTCCTGCGCAATCCGCAGAAGTTCTCGCGCCTTGGAGGTAAAATTCCGAAGGGTGCATTGCTTGAGGGCCCTCCGGGTACCGGTAAAACACTGCTGGCGCGTGCGATTGCGGGCGAGGCGGGTGTGCCGTTCTTCACCATCTCGGGTTCCGACTTTGTCGAGATGTTTGTGGGTGTTGGTGCGAGCCGTGTGCGCGACATGTTCGAACAGGCGAAGAAGAACGCGCCGTGTATCGTGTTTATCGACGAGATTGACGCCGTGGGTCGTTCGCGTGGTGCCGGTTATGGCGGTGGCAACGACGAGCGTGAGCAAACGCTCAACCAGCTGCTGGTCGAGATGGACGGTTTTGAAGCCAACGAAGGTGTAATCATCATCGCGGCGACCAACCGGAAAGATGTGCTTGACCCTGCCTTGCTGCGCCCTGGTCGGTTTGACCGTCAGGTGACAGTGGGCAATCCCGACATCAAGGGCCGTGAGAAGATTTTGGGTGTGCATGCGCGCAAAACGCCGCTGGGTCCTGATGTTGATCTGCGGATCATTGCACGTGGTACACCGGGGTTCTCGGGTGCTGATCTGGCGAACCTTGTGAACGAGGCGGCGCTGACTGCTGCGCGTGTGGGTCGTCGGTTTGTTGCAATGATGGATTTCGAATCTGCCAAAGACAAGATCATGATGGGGGCCGAGCGCCGCTCCATGGTGCTGACGCAGGATCAGAAGGAAAAGACGGCCTATCACGAGGCTGGCCACGCGCTTGTCGGTATCAAAATGCCGAAATGTGATCCGGTCTATAAGGCGACGATCATTCCGCGCGGCGGAGCCCTTGGCATGGTGATGAGCCTCCCGGAAATGGACAAACTGCAAATGTTCAAAGACGAAGCCGAAGAGCGGATTGCCATGACTATGGCGGGCAAAGCGGCTGAAATCTTCAAATATGGTGCTGACTCCGTATCCTCAGGTCCTGTTGGTGACATCATGCAAGCGAGCGCTTTGGCGCGTGCCATGGTGATGCGCTACGGCATGTCCGACAAGGTCGGTAACATCGACTATCAGGAAGCGGCGGCTGGCTATCAAGCCAACGGTGGCGCGGGCGGCTTTAGCGTCTCTGCAGCGACCAAGGAGCTGATCGAGAGCGAAGTGAAAGCGATCATCGATACGGGCTATGCTGTTGCATATAAAGTGATTGAGGATAACGCGGAAGAGTTCGAGCGTTTGGCCCAAGGTTTGCTGGAATACGAGACGTTGACCGGCGAAGAGATCAAGCGCGTGATGGCGGGGAAACCGCCAGCCGAGCCTGAAGATGATGACAAGCCCGACAGCGGTTCGGCCCCGAGCATCACAGCGATCCCGAAGGCGAAGGGGAAGAAGACGCCCCCCTCCGGCGGGATGGAGCCTGAGCCCTCTGCCTGATCACAGATTGTGAAACGGACAAAACAAAAGATCATGGCCCTGCAGTTTGCGGGGCCTTTTCTTTTTGGGGCGGTGCTTGCAGGATTGCCGCAAAAGGAGAGATTTTATGCCAGGGCTCATTCCCACTAATCACTATGCGACGATTACATGGCTGGGGGTTGTGCCTGACCGTGCAGCAGCTTTGCAGGCGCAGCGGCGGGAGGTGTTGGAACTGACATTTGCGGGACCTTTGGGGGAGGATCATGGCGGTTTGACGCGGCCCTCTTGCAGTCGGGTATTGTCGCAATATCCCCGCGATACGGTGATCCGCAATACGCGGCAGATGTGTGTGATGAGTGCGGAAGAACTGGTTGCGATTGCTGCCAAGATGGGGATTGGAACGCTCGACCCCAGCTATATGGGGGCGACATTGGTGATTGAGGGGATTGCCGATTTTACCCATGTGCCCCCGTCTTCGCGGCTTCAGGCGGAGTCTGGCGCGACGATTGTGATTGATATGGAGAACCGTCCGTGCGTGCTGCCTGCGCGCGGGATTGAGGACGACATGCCGGGGCATGGGGCGGCGGTAAAAGGTGCTGCCAAGAACCGGCGCGGTGTGACGGCGTGGGTGGAGCGGGAGGGCACGCTTACACTTGGTGAGCGGATGCGGCTGCATATCCCCGACCAGCGGCCATGGGCGCCTGCGATGATTTGAGGCTACCTACTTTTGGATTTTTTCGTGGTAGGTCGCGAGGGCGAGGAGCGCTTGCGGCGTTGGGATCACTTCGCCTGTGGGGGCGGTCCAGTCGATCAGCGGACTTTTAATGACTTCCTCGAATTCGGGCATGCCGCCCATTTGGTGACGCCCTGAATAGCCGTTGATTTGAGCCATGACATCGGCAGTGGGGAAGGTGCCACCGTTGCGCTGTGCGATCAGGGTGAGATTTGCGGGGGGGATGGCAAAGCTGCTGGCGCGGGGTCCGTCCCCTTGGGCGGTGCGGCCATGGCAACTTGTGCAATGTTTTTTAAAGAGCTGTGGGCCGTTCGATTTTGGCGGGTCAATCATGCCAGCGGTGCAAGCGGTGATTGTGAGCAGGGACAGGACGGCAAGAGTGCGAAGCATGGGCGGCCTTTCGGTTGGAGAGGTCTGGCCATGTTGGGGGGACGTGGTCGCTGGCGATATTGATGTGGATCAAACTGCGCAACTGGCAGATTTCAGTGATGCGCTGATGTCACAAGGGGGCGGCTGTTCTTGGCGTGTCGGTTGTTCTAAAGGTAGGTAACGGGGTCTGGGGGGAAGGCAATGGGAAATCCTAAACATCTTGAGTGGTTGCTTGCTGGTGTTTCAAGCTGGAATGCGCGGCGGATACACAGCCCTTCACTGCACCCTGATTTTTCACAGTTAGATATCAGAACTGCGTTTGAAGAAGCAGATCAATGTAAGCCCGCTCAACGCCTACAGCTTAACGAGATCAATTTTACTGCTGCTGATCTGAGTGGCGCATCGCTATCGCGGTGTGATCTTCTTTTCGCAAAGATGGATCGTGCGGTTTTGAATTTTGCAGATCTTTCGGGTGCAAATTTGCTCAAGGCTTCGCTGCGTGGGGCAGAGCTGAGGAATGCTATCGTTGTAGGGGCGGATTTAGGCGAAACTGACCTTTTGAGGGCAGAGCTGTCCCATGCGCGGCTGGCGCGGGCCAAGCTGGGGAACTCCAAGCTCGCTTATGCAAACCTCACCTCTGCCCGATTGCGGGGGGCAGACTTGTTTTCCAGTGATCTGAGGCATTCCAATTTGAAAGATGCCGATTTGCGTGGTGCTGACCTGAGATCGGCAATGGTGCGTTCGGCAAACATGTCCGGCGCAGACGTGAGGACGGTGTTTTTCCCCAATCCTGACGGACAAGGCACGTCAAAAGAGTTCACGGACTTGTCGGCGACGATCGGTCTGGTTCAGTTGCAACTTGAAGACATGCGTGGGGACTTGGGCGTTATTTTACCGGAATGGCTTGTCTATCCTGCACATTGGAAAGAGCCGATTGCGCAGGTGCGCGGATCAAACGGGGTTGATCAGCCCCAGAGTGCAGGGGCGCTCAACATTCAGACTGTTGCACGTGCATTAGAGGAAAACAAAGTTCCTATTGCGCTGACGGGGCTATCGCTTTTGACGCAACTATCCTTGCTCCGTGACCAGATCGTCGGGGATAAT
>CAWVWS010000077.1:0-13434 GCA_963933905.1 uncultured Sulfitobacter sp. | reverse complement strand
TTCCGTCAACCACAACAACGCGGGTTTCTTCCGCGTGGGTGGCATCGATAAGCATCTTTTTAGGCATTTTACTCTTTTGCACAGGCGCGAACGTGGCGGCCTCCCGAGGGGTGCCGCACGGTGCGATATGTGTCTTGTCAGGGCGATTTGTGACGGCACAGCGGTAAGCTGGCCCTGAGGGCCGCTCCCGATACTGTATTCAGCTCTTGCGCGCGTCATCGCGGTTCTTCTCCGATGCGGGACCCTCGCTCTGCTTGAGCAAAGCGCGCCGCGCATCCATTAAAAACTGTGTCATCTCGGGTGCTTGACCCTCAACATCCAGCAGCGTCTGTATTGCCGTTTCCGGCACGATCGGTCTGTTGCACATCGACATGTGCCTGCGGCAACAGCGAAACTCATATAAGGACCACAACTCTCGCGTGCGTAACGAGACAAGGTCCGTACTCCTAATTAAGAGGAGGCGGCCCCCAAACACAATGGGCAATCACATCAAATCTGTGCAAATCGCCTCTTGCGAAGAATTCTGCCAGAATTTGCCCCGTCCAAGCGCCGCACAAGTTGTTGCTGTTGGGAGGATTTCGGCATAGGATCGCACTCAACAATGACGGTATTATGCACCGATTGGTGCACTTTAGGAGACAATATGCGATATTTTACGCGCCCTGCCCTGATCCTTTGCATGGCAACCATGGCTTTGACTGCTTGCGATCCGGCAGAGTTTGACCCTGATCCCGATGTACGCCGTGACGCGCGCGCCAACCGCACATGTGTTAACGCTATAAAGATCCAGACCGGCTCGCCTGCACAACTGAACACCACTCTGCCCATCGTAGAGGTGAACCAGTATATCATCGACGTGCCCGCGCTACAGGAACGCTGGATGTGCCGCACCGACGATGAAGGCACGGCTTCGCAGATGTACAAGATGGGCGGCACTGGTCCGGTCGACCCTGCGGAATAATAAGCAGTCAGACTGACCTGCGAGATTGAAGAAAGGGGCGAATCACAAGGTACGCCCCTTTTCACATCGACAGGACACAGTCCTTAGAGATAATCGGAGCGCGATAGCTGATACTTTGCCATCTTTTCGTTCAGCGTCCGACGCGGCAGGCACAACTCGTCCATCACACTTGCAATAGATCCCTTGTGACGGCGCATGGTGTTGTCAATAAGCATGCGCTCGAAGGCTTCTACGTATTCCTTGAGCGGCTTGCCTTCCGTAGTCATCACGGGCTGCATCTCGTCATGCTCACTCATCAGCAATGAGGCAATGGTTCCAGAGCCGCGGCGCGATTGCAGCACTGCCCGCTCCGCCACATTGATGAGTTGACGCACATTGCCCGGCCATGGCGCCTGCAACAACTGTGCAGCTTCCTGTGCCGTCACTTGCGGCGCTTCACAGCCATATTCATCGGCAAACTGGTCGCTGAGACGCGTGAAAAGCGTCAGAATATCCTCGCCGCGCTGGCGTAATGGCGGCACGGTTATCCGCAAGGCCGCCAAACGGTAGAACAGGTCCGAGCGTAGCACATCCTCCGACGTGCGCCCCGCTTCCTGCAAGTTCGAGATCGCTACGATCCGTGTCTCCGCTGGTGTGCCCTGCTCGTTGATCACGGACAAAAGCCGCGCCTGCAATGTCTCGGACAGTGCCTCGGCATCCTCCAACACCAATGTGCCGCCGCGTGCTTCTTCAATCGCAGGCAGTTGCGCATCCTCGGGCTGCATCGGGCCGAACAAGCGTTTGGACAGCGCGTCCTCCTCATAGGCCGAGGCACTCACCAGCACAAATTTCTTACCCGCACGACTGCCCACTGCATGCAGTGCATGGGCGACCAAAGTTTTTCCTGTCCCCGTCTCACCATCAATCAGAACGTGACCATCAGCTTGCCCCAGATCAAGGATGTCCTCGCGCAGACGCTCCATCACAGGGCTCTGTCCGATCAGCTTTTTCATCAGCTGGCCACCGTCCGACAACTCGCGGCGCAGCAAACGGTTGTCCATCACCAGACGGCGCGTGGCCGTGGCCTTCTTGGCCAGCTCCGACATACGGTCGGGATTAAACGGCTTTTCCAGAAAATCGAATGCGCCGACGCGCATCGCCTCGACAGCCATCGGCACATCGCCGTGGCCCGTAATCATAATCACTGGCAGCGCACTGTCAGAGCCCATCAGCTTTTTCAGAAACTGCATCCCGTCCATGCCGGGCATCTTGATGTCGGAAATCACAATACCGGGATATTCTGGCCCCAAAACCTTGAGCGCATCTTCGGCGCTGGCAAATGTCTCGGTGTCATACCCCGACAGCGCCAGCCATTGGCTGATCGACTGACGCATGTCTTTCTCATCATCGACAATCGCAATTTTCATCGCCTGTGCCATATATTTACTCCGCCGCCTGTGTTTCTTTTGTGCCGTCATGGATCGGCAATTGCATCTCGAATACCGCACCGCCGCCCTGACCGTTGCGCGCCGTCAGACGCCCGCCCAGATCGCTAACGATGCCCGATGAAATAGCGAGGCCGAGGCCCACCCCGTCACCAGGTTGTTTTGTAGTGTAGAATGGCTCGAACAGCGCATCCAAGTCCTCAATGCCCGGACCATTGTCGCGCACAGTCAGCGTTGCTGTCTCACCTGCGCTCAAAATGATCTCAACTTTGGGGTTCTTCTCTGACTTGGTGGCGTCGAGGGCATTGCGCAAGAGGTTGACCAAAACCTGTTCGATCCGCATGCGGTCGCCAAGAGTGTAAACAGGATCTTCCGGCAGGATACGCGCAATCTGCACTTGGCGCTGGCGTAATTGCGGTTCCATCATACTGAGGCTCGAGGCCAGCGCATCTGCCATATTGACAGGCGAAAACACCTCTTGGCCCTTACGGGCATAGGATTTCAGCTGTCTGGTGATTGCCCCCATCCGCTCGATCAGATCGTCAATCCGCTGGAAAGAGCTGAGGGCCTCTTCGGGACGGTTGCGGCGTAACAAGAGCCGCGCCCCCGCCAGATAGGTTTTCATCGCTGCCAGCGGCTGGTTCAATTCGTGACTCACCGCAGCCGACATCTCACCCAATGCGGCCAGTTTGCTCGACTGCTCAAGCGTCTGTTCGGCCACGGCAAGTGTCTCTTGCACGCGCTTTCGCTCGGCGATTTCACGCTGTAGGGCGGCGTTCAATGCGCGAAGCTCTGCCGACTCACGCTGGAAAATCGCGGCGCGACCTGCTGTGCGCCTGCTCAAAAAGTAAAATGTCAGCGCCAGCAGAATCGCAAAACCCATAACTTCGAGTGCCAGCACGCCGTTCACACGCTCGCGTACGCTCTCGTAGGTCGTGTAGCTGACCATGCGCCAGCCGCGGAAATTCACCCGCGCGTCGAGCCGCATCACCGCCTCGCCCTGAATATAAGCATCGGGCGGCAGCGCCGTCCAATCCGCCGTTGCCTGAATTGCCCGCTCAATAGCGCTTTGCGGGGTTTGATTGGCCAGCGCCTGTTCCTCGGTCTTCCCGCGCCAGCGCGGCTCGGTCGCGAGAATAATCTCGCCCGTGCTGCTGGTCACAATCACCGCATCCGAGATGCCCGCCCAAGCGCGCTCGAATTTCTTGAGGTCCACTTCAACGGCAATCACACCGACAGTCGTTCCGCCATTCTGAATGCGGCGGGAATAAAAGAAACCGTAGCCGCCAGTTTCTTGCTTAATCGTGCTAAAGATCGTCGCATTCGAGCGGATCGCATCGACAAAATATGCCTCCGAACGGTGCATAGCCCCAAGACGGTTACGGTCTGTCGCAGCAACAGTCCGCCCGTCTGTGTCGAGAAGCATCAAGGAGGCCGCACCAATCTCTTCCACAAAAGAGATCAGACGCTGGGTCGAAAGCGAGTAATCCGCACTCTCAAGCGCTGCAATCAACGTGGGGTCACGGGCCAGAAGTTGCGGCACAATCGCGTTTTGTCGCAATTCTGCCAACAGGTTGCCGCCATAGAGGGCGATACGAAGCTCGGCGCGGTTGCGTGTACTTTCGGTAAAGCGGTCCGTGAGCAAACGGTTGGTGACGGAAATCACCCCGATGGCAAAGATCAGCATGATGAACAGCGCGACACGCACCCGCCAGCTTATCGCGGCGGGTTTCCAAGGCTGGTCTGTGTCCGAACTGCTTTCACTCATGACGGCACCCTATCACAGGGCACTGCATGCTCAAGTCAGGCTGTGGTCAACGCCCCTGCCAATGCGCGGAAGAGCGCCACTCCGTCGGTGCCACCATGCCCCGCATCAGCCGCCCGCTCGGGGTGGGGCATCATGCCCAGCACACGGCGGTTGTCCGACAAGATGCCCGCAATATCTGCCTGCGCCCCGTTCGGGTTGTCGGTATAGGTAAAGGCAATCCGGTCCTCGCCTTTCAGACGGGCGATCGTTTCCGCGTCAGCGAAATAGTTGCCATCGTGGTGGGCAATCGGAATATCAATCACATCACCCGCGTTATAGCCGTTGGTGTAGTCGGAGGCAGATGTCTCGACCTTCAACCCAACCGTCTTGCAGATATACTTGAGACCAGCATTGCGCAGCAGCGCACCGGGCAGCAGACCCGTTTCGGTCAGAACCTGAAACCCATTGCAGACGCCCATGACATAACCACCACGCGCGGCATGATCGGCCACAGATTTGCAAATCGGAGAATTCGCCGCGATCGCGCCACAGCGCAGGTAGTCGCCGTATGAAAATCCACCCGGAATGCCGACGATATCAATACCATCGGGCAAGGTGCTGTCCTTGTGCCAGACCATGGTCACATCGGCGCCTGCCTGCTCGAATGCCACGGCCAAATCGCGGTCACAGTTGGACCCCGGAAAAACGACGACTGCTGCCCGCATCACGACATCTCCACCGTGTAGCTCTCGATCACCGTGTTCGCGAGAAGCTTTTCGCACATGGCTGTCACATCCGCCTCGGTCGCACCATCGGCCAGATCAAGCTCGATCACCTTCCCTTGACGTACACCTTGCACCCCGTCAAAGCCCATTGCACCAAGTGCATGGCGCACGGCCTCGCCCTGTGGGTCCAACACGCCGTTCTTCAACATTACATGCACACGAGCCTTCATTTCTTCACTCCATTTCTGCACCAGAACCAGCGATGACAGCGCAACTCCACACGTCATACACCCAGCCCAGTGAACTCAATCTCAATAAATACCATTCAGTGACCATATCAAACCCGACAGATTCCACTTCTGCGTGGTGCACCATCTCAAGCCAGTCCGGCCCACCGTCATCACTTGCCAGAACTCGAACCAAAAAGCCCTTTTCGTCAAATACCGCCATCACATCGTTTTGTGCGGCAACATCTGACAGCGACGGATCGGGATAGCAAAGGTGCGACACCTCACGCACCGCCGTCCCGTCATCGCCATGCTCCGCCAGGTTGCCGCGCACCATATCGTTGGAGTCTGGCCACCCTATTGGCGCATCAGGCTGATCGTCACCTGACTGCATCAGTTAATCAGCGTAGGCTTTGTAATAGGCGTCGACGACTTGGGCATGACGCCCAGACGTGTGGCCACTTCGGTATACGCGTCTGTCAGCGATCCCAGATCACGGCGGAACACATCCTTGTCCAGCTTCTGACCCGTCTCGATATCCCACAAGCGGCAGCTGTCAGGTGAAATCTCATCCGCAACGATCAGGCGCTGGAACTCACCGTCATAGACGCGGCCCACTTCGATTTTGAAATCAATCAGCTTGATGCCCACACCGTACATGATGCCTGACATGAAGTCGTTGACCCGCAGCGCAAGGCTGAGGATATCATCCATGTCCTGTTGGCTGGCCCAGCCAAAGGCAGCGATATGCTCCTCGGAGACAAGCGGATCACCCAAAGAATCGTCTTTATAGGAATATTCCACAATCGGGCGCGGCAGTTGCGTGCCTTCCTCAATGCCCAAACGCTTGGACATTGTACCGGCAGCATAGTTGCGCACGATGATTTCCAGCGGCACAATCTCTACCTGCTTAATCAACTGCTCGCGCATGTTCAGGCGTTTTATAAAGTGCGTCGGCACACCGATCTGGTTCAGCCCTGTCATAAAATACTCGGACAAGCGGTTGTTCAACACGCCTTTTCCGTCAATCACGGCTTTCTTCTCAGCATTGAAGGCTGTTGCATCATCCTTGAAGTACTGGACGATTGTACCCGGCTCGGGGCCTTCATACAGAATCTTAGCTTTGCCTTCGTAAATTTTCTTGCGGCGGGCCATGGGCGTCCCCTGTATTTAAGAGGCGCGGGGGAGTCCCGCTGCCCTGTTGTGCTTCTCTTAGTGCACAGCGCAGGGTGCTGCAAGCATATGCCCGCCCCCTCCAGTTGCGAACCTGCAATAACGCAGAGTGGACCCGCCATTTAGGGCAATCTCCACGCCATACCCTTACCAATGCCATTCATAATCATAGTGAAGATTATGAACTTGTCCTCAACACGCCGCCATGGAAAAAAGCACAGTCCGAAGAAACAACAGCCTGTCCATTAGAGCAAAGTCTTCACTATGGACTGCACACCTAGCGGAGCCTGCCACATGACAAACCTTCTTTCCGATCTTCTGGCGCAAAAAGGCGTTCTTTTGGCTGATGGTGCGACGGGCACTAACCTGTTCAATATGGGCCTGATGTCGGGCGAGCCGCCAGAGTTCTGGAACACCGAAAAGCCGGAGAATATCCTCACGCTGTACCGCGGTGCTGTAAACGCAGGCTCCGACATCTTCCTCACTAACAGCTTTGGCGCAAATGCCTCGCGCCTCAAACTGCACAATGCCCAAAAGCGGGCCCACGAACTGAGCCGTGTCGCCGCAGAGCTGGCGCGCGAAGTGGCGGATACTGCCGGCCGCAAAGTCATCGTCGCAGGCTCCGTCGGGCCAACGGGTGAGATTATGGAACCTGTCGGCACACTCTCCCATGCAACCGCCGTCGAGATGTTCCACGAGACTGCAGACGGCCTCAAGGCTGGTGGTGCAGACGTCGGCTGGCTAGAGACGATCTCCGCCCCTGAAGAATACCGCGCCGCCGCCGAAGGTTTCGCTCTCGCTGGCCTGCCATGGGTCGGTACGATGAGCTTTGACACCGCTGGTCGCACTATGATGGGCATGACCTCCACTGCAATGGTAGAGATGGTCGAAGAGATGGAAGGCGGACCCCTCGCCTATGGCGCAAACTGCGGCACGGGCGCCTCCGATCTACTGCGCACTGTGCTGGGTTTTGCCGCCAAAGATGGCAAGCTGCCCATCGTCGCAAAAGGCAACGCAGGCATCCCGAAATACGTCGAGGGACACATCCATTATGACGGCACGCCTGAACTGATGGCGACCTATGCCGTGATGGCCCGCAATTGCGGTGCACAGATCATCGGCGGCTGTTGTGGCACCATGCCTGTGCACCTTGAGAAGATGCGCGAAGCGCTCGACACACACCCCAAAGGTGACAAGCCGGAACTGGCAGAAATCGCCGCTGCATTGGGGGCGTTTTCCTCCGAGAGTGACGGCACTGATGGCAATGCCCCCACCCGCGCCCCGCGCAAAGGGCGCAGACGCGGCTAACGCGCTTAAAACCGAGGCAGCTCTGCCGCCCCGCGTCGCGGTTTGAAGCTGTGTTGTCGCAAACGCTTTAGTATTTTCACCCGTCTCTGCCAAAACTGATCCAAATTCAGGGCCACATGGCCCGCCACGTAAAGGGAACACCATGTCTGAAGAAGACGATATCATCCTTGCCGATCTGGACGACGAAGAACTGGTCCAGCAGATGTTTGACGATCTCTACGATGGTCTGAAAGAAGAGATTGAGGAAGCCGTCAACATCCTGATCGCACGTGGCTGGATACCCTATGATGTCCTGACAAAGGCGCTCGTGGGTGGGATGACAATCGTTGGTGCCGACTTCCGCGATGGTATCCTCTTTGTGCCCGAAGTGCTGTTGGCTGCCAATGCGATGAAGGGTGGCATGTTCATTCTTAAGCCGCTCTTGGCCGAGACAGGCGCACCGCGCGTCGGCAAAATGGTCATTGGCACGGTCAAAGGTGACATTCACGACATCGGCAAAAACCTCGTCTCCATGATGATGGAAGGTGCGGGTTTCGAAGTGGTCGATCTGGGCATCAACAACCCTGTCGAGGCCTACCTCGAGGCGCTGGAAAAAGAAGGCCCCGACATCCTCGGCATGTCCGCCCTACTGACCACTACGATGCCCTACATGAAAGTCGTGATCGACACGATGATCGAACAAGGGATTCGCGATGACTATATCGTTCTGGTCGGTGGTGCACCGCTGAACGAAGAGTTCGGAAAAGCCATTGGCGCAGACGCCTATTGCCGTGATGCGGCTGTTGCAGTTGAAACCGCCAAGGAATGGGTCGGTCGCAAGCACAACAGCGCGAACGCCTAAGACATAAAAGATACCCGATCAAAGGCCCTGCACGCGCGGGGCCTTTTTTCATGGGGCATCAAACCCTATCTTGAACAATGAAAGGATACCAAATGCCCCTCGCCCCCTTCATCACTCTGATTGTGTTCGTGATTGCCGCCGCTGGCGTCACAATATGGCTGATAGCATCGGCAGGGCCTACCGCCCTGATGATTGCAGTGCCCCTGTTTCTGATCGCCACAGCCACCCTGATGTGGCTGCGAAAATGAGCCTGAGCGATACCCAACTCACCGAAGTAGGCTTGCCGCTTGAGACCACACGCGGAAAAATCCTGATCATCGCCTGTGGTGCATTGGCGCGCGAAATCCTCGACCTCAAGGCGGCGAACGGCTGGAACCATCTGGACCTGACCTGCCTGCCTGCCAATTATCACCTCTATCCTGACAAGATCACCGATGCCGTGCGTCAGAGTGTTGCCAAACACCGCGACACTTATGAGGACATCTTTGTCGCTTACGCCGATTGCGGCACGGGTGGTCTGCTCCAAGCGGCCTGCGCCGAGCTTGATGTGAAGATGATCGCGGGTCCGCATTGCTACAGCTTTTTCGAGGGCAATGACCGCTTCGCCAAAGTGTCCGAAGACGAAATCACCACCTTCTATCTCACCGATTTTCTGGTGCGCCAGTTCGATGCCTTTATCATCAAACCGATGGGCCTCGACCGCCATCCCGAGCTGCGCGACATGTATTTCGGCAACTACGAAAAACTGGTCTATCAGGCACAAACCGATGATCCCACCCTGACTGCCAAAGCGGAACACTGCGCCGCGCGCCTCGGTCTCGCGTTTGAACGGCGTTATACAGGCTACGGCGATCTCACAACTGCGCTCGAAGCGCTCTAGACGGCGACCGCCGCTGTCTCTCGCACCCGCTCGATCATCGCCGTGAGGCCGTTGGAGCGTTGCGCTGACAAGTGATCGTTGAGACCCAGCCGCCCCATCTCGGCTTTTGCATCGACAGCAAGGACTTCGGCAGGTGTCAGCCCGTTATAGAGCGTGCGCAACACCGCAATCAGCCCCGAGACAATCATTGCATCCGACGCGCCGTCAAAATGCAGTTTGCCGTCTTTCATCTCGGAATGCAGCCAGACCTGACTGGCGCAACCATCCACTTTCAACGCAGGTACACGCAGCGCCTCAGGCAAGGCCTCCATCGACTTTCCCTGATCAATCACGTGCCGATAACGGTCTTCCCAATCGTCCAGAAATTCAAAATCCTCAACAAGCTCTTCGAATTGCGCAGTGGCCATCTCGGGCTCCTCATTTATCGCTTTCCGCTTGAGGTAGGCCTTAGTTACCCAAACGTCCAGCCCCGCCCCTTCCCAACCGTGCAGGGATGGGGTAGGCAATAGAGAAAGTCAGTATTCAGCGGCAGGTCCTATGCGTATTTCCCTCACGGTTCTTCTGGTCGGCTCACTGGGCCTCGGCGCTTGTGGTTATGTGCGTGACAGCGCGCTGAACCCGTCCAACTGGTTTGGCCGCTCCACCTCCGTGGCGGTCGACACGACCGCGGACAAGCCTGTGAACCCGCTGATCCCAGCGCAAAGTGGCATGTTCAAAGGACGCCGCGCGGCAAATGCCCTTTATATCGGCACAGCTTTTGACGAGATTGTCGATCTGACCGTAGAACGTGTACCCGGAGGTGCAATCGTACGCGCCACGGGGCGTGCGGCACGTCAGGGAACCTATTCGGTCCAACTGACCCCAGAGAATGAGGATTTGACGCCCGTCAATGGTGTGCTCACATTCCGGCTGGAGGGGATCGCCCCGACAAATACGGCCGTTGGGACGCCCCCCACACGCGAAGTGACTGCCGCGCGCAACTTGACCGCACAGGATTTGCGCGGTGTGCGCAGCATCCGCGTCGAGGGTCTGCGCAATGCACGGGTAGCACGCCGCTAACACGGCCTCACGCGATTTACTTTATTTAAAACATATATTTGCGTGGCGACGTTAAACCCGCACAACTTTCACATCATTGCCCACAGCTGTTAGGGCAATCTTACCCTCACACAGCGCCATAGCATCATTGCCAAACACTTCGAGGCGCCAGCCACGCATCGCCTGCACATCACGCGAACCTGCGGCAATCGCATCCAGATCGGCGGCCGTCGCAATCAGTTTTGCGGCAACGCTTGCGCTCTCCGTTTTGGCCTTCAGCAATACGCGTAACAGATCAGCCAAAGCAGGATTGACTTGCAGCTTTTCGCGGCTGCGGTCGGCCTGTGGCAAATCATCGTTCGGACAGGCAAGACCCGCCGCCACAGCCTTTAGAATACCGTCGGCAATGTCGCCCTTGCGTGCATCACGCAAAAGTAGGCGCGCACGGCCCAGCTCTTCGTGGTTCTTCGGCTTGTTTGAGGCCAATTCAACCATGGCATCATCTTTGTACACACGGTTGCGAGGGACGTTGCGCTCTTGGGCATAAGCCTCGCGGAAGGCAGCCAATTCACGCACGATTCCAAGGAAACGGCCAGAGTTTGTCCGTGTCTTCACACGCTTCCACGCATCGCGCGGGGCTGTAATGTAGGTGTCCGGATTGGTGAGCACTTTAAGCTCTTCTTCAACCCACTTGTGGCGCCCCGTCTCTTCGAGCTTGGCCGCCAAAAACTCATAAACCTGACGCAGGTGCGTCACATCGGCCAGCGCATATGTCTTTTGCGCATCCGTCAACGGACGGCGCGACCAGTCGGTAAAGCGTGAGGTTTTGTCCACGCCCTCCTTTGCTATCTTGCGTACCAGCGTCTCATAGCCAACTTGCTCCCCAAAGCCGCAGACCATCGCTGCAACTTGGGTGTCAAACAACGGCTCGGGGAAAACCTGCGCGTCCACATAGAAAATTTCGAGGTCTTGGCGCGCGGCATGAAACACCTTCACGACAGACGTATCGCGGAACAGCTCATAAAGCGGTTCCATCGACAGACCATCCACCAACGGATCAACCAGCACCGCACCACTGTCATCGGTGCCCGGCATCGCCAGCTGCACCAGACAAAGCTTGGAATAATACGTCCGCTCGCGCAGAAACTCAGTATCAACAGTTACAAAGGGATGTTTCGCAGCTTCCGCGCAATAGGCGGCCAACTCTTCGGTGGTGGTGATCGTACGCATAAGGGCAAATATCCTATCTCTGTCTCTAGCGGTACAGAACTGCGCAGGGATTGACCAGCCAGCTTTGCAAAATCTCAAGCCTGCAAGACCAAAGGGTCACGCTCTCCCGCCACAAAGCGGCGCAGCACAGCGGGGTACAAGCGATGCTCCTGCACCAGCACCCTTGCGGCCAGCGTCTCGGGCGTGTCACCTTTGAGGATCGGCACACGGGCCTGGCCCAGAATTGGCCCGTCATCAAGGGCGGCGGTCACCTCATGCACGCTGCACCCATGCTCGGAATCGCCCGCCTCAAGGGCGCGCGCATGGGTGTGCAGCCCTTTGTATTTCGGCAAAAGCGAGGGGTGGATATTGATCATCCGACCCGTCCATTGGTCGATAAACCCGCCCGTCAGAACCCGCATAAAGCCTGCAAGGCAGATCATGTCGGGCGCAAAGGGTTTGAGCGCCTGCGCAATCGCGGCCTCAAACGCCACTCGGTCCCCAGCAAAGGGGCGATGATCCACTGCGACTGTCGGCACACCGTGCTTTTGCGCCCGCGCCAATCCCGCTGCATCCGCACTATTGGCCAAGACGACACAAGGCACGCCCTGATGCCCTGCCCGCGCCATATCATCCAGCAGCGCCACCATGTTGGAGCCGCCACCCGAGATGAACATCGCAACCCGCATCATCAGACGAGGCTGCCCTCGTAAGCAACGCCTTCATCTTCTGTGACTGTGCCGATGGTATAGACAGTCTCGCCCATATCGGTGAGCAACTTGGTCGCTGCTTCCGCCTTATCCGCAGGCACAACAACAATCATGCCAATGCCGGAGTTATAGGTCTTGAGCAGTTCCGTCTCGTCCATACCGCCATGGGCCGTGAGCCAGCGGAACACAGGCGGCAATTCCCATGCGCCCAAATCGATTCTCGCCCCCATGCCTTCGGGCAGAACCCGCGGCAGGTTCTCGGTTAGACCGCCACCCGTGATATGGGCCAGCGCGTTGACCATCCCCTCACGGGCCGCTGCAAGTGCTGGTTTCACATACAGACGCGTGGGCGTTAGCAACACTTCACCAAGTGTGCCTGCATCCCAAGGACAGGGATCTTCCCATTTCATGCCCGAATGCTCGACGATTACGCGCACAAGGCTGTAGCCATTGGAATGAACTCCATCACTGGCCAACCCCAGAAGAACATCGCCCGCTGCAACATTTGCAGGCAGCGTACCGCCCCGCTCCATCGCCCCGACGCTGAAACCCGCAAGGTCGAAATCACCCTCGGGATACATGCCAGGCATCTCTGCCGTCTCGCCCCCAATCAACGCACAACCAGACAGCTCACAGCCCTTTGCAATGCCCTCGATGATCCGCGTGGCCGTATCCAACTCCAGCTTGCCCGTGGCAAAGTAGTCGAGGAAGAACAACGGCTCGGCACCTTGGCATACCAGATCGTTGACACACATCGCCACCAGATCAATGCCAACGCCGTCCACATTGCCCGTATCAATTGCAATACGCAGCTTGGTGCCCACTCCGTCCGTGGCCGCAACCAGCACTGGATCGTCATAACCCGCTGCCTTGAGATCAAAGAGCGCGCCAAAGCCGCCCAGACCCGACATCACACCCGGGCGCTTCGTGCGCTTGGCCGCAGGTTTGATCCGCTCCACAAGGGCGTTGCCCGCGTCAATGTCCACACCCGCATCCGCGTAAGTGATCCCGTTCTGTCGCTCTGTCATTCTCAAAAGCCTCTGGCTGGAAAATCCGTTGCCCTGCGACCTAAATCATATCCGCCCCCGCCGCAACGCAAACCCTTGACGAAACCGCGCTTCCACAATATCCAACCCTCAGGCGGGCCTGTAGCTCAGTTGGTTAGAGCAGAGCGCTCATAACGCTTTGGTC
>CAWVWS010000076.1:0-13444 GCA_963933905.1 uncultured Sulfitobacter sp. | reverse complement strand
CAAGACACCCCGTCGAAAGTCATGGGCGTAATTGACCGCTAAGCTGTAAGGAACTTGGATTGCGGAACCCATCCACTGCCCGGCAGTGCATGTCTACATGCACGAGAGGGAGGGCCAGCGGTCAAAACCGCGCAAACAGGCCCCTCGCGGCAGATTGCTCCGCAATCGCCTGCCGGGCAGCGGGAACACATGACTGCTTCTGACAAATGCACAAATCTGATCAAATATGTCTTGCTATACAGGAGCCATCTACACAAGACCTTCGCGGCAGTTGCAAATCCCACAAGCTATCATTGGAAAAATGAAGGGCCGACAATATGCAGCTTGCTCGTGGACTTTAACCTTTGCATCCCACTCACCCTCTCCTGGGCAGATAGGTTTGCTTCAAAATTAAAAGAGGAAGAACAGGCTCTCCCTGTCCTGCCGTTGCATGACTTGAACGCCTGACGCCAACCTGACCAGAATGCACCGTTAACACCTGCGTAACAAAGACCACCGCACGCTCTGTTATCAACCCGAACAGGCCATCGGGGGTGTACAGCCTGTGTACGGCGGCTGTACGCAAAGCTCCCCCCTCAAACCTCTTTTTTTCAGGCCGCAAACCACGATTCGGCGCGAAACCGACGCAATTTCAAAAAGCCGTTGCGCGCACGCCTAAAAATCCCAAAATCAGGAGAACAGGTCGCCGTCCCCCCTCGCGCGCGACTTCCAGCAAACCGTCCTCGCTTAGCCGCCAACCTTCTCGTCTATCTCGACAGCGAGTGATTCCGCGCGTGCGGCGATTTCTTGTAGCGTGTCGGTGACCGATTGTGGCACCACGGGCACTTCGACGCGCTCTGGCGCGACCACAACGTTGCGCAAGCCCTCAAGTTCCGCCTCACGTTCGGCCAGTTCTGCACGGACTTCTACGATCTTGTCCTCGACGCTGGCAGTTTTGTCAGCCAACATAAGACCCGCCATGAGCAGCATACGCGCTTCGGGCATACGGCCCACCGCATCGGCGAGCACTTGGGCCTCGTCGTCGAGCATCTTGGCGGCGGAGTGCAGATAGCTTTCCTCCCCCTCCTGACAGGCCACATCGAAATGGCGACCGCCAATAGAAATCTTGACCTCTGGCATTACGCGTCCTCCTGCGTGGGGGTATCTGTTGCGGCGGCATCCACAAGCGGTTGCAGACTGGCAAGGATTACCGAAGCCTCGGCAACGTCTGCGGCACGCGACGCGCGCAGCGCCTCAAGCTCGGCCAGCATAGCCTTGTTAATAATGTGTGGCTCGCCCACGCCTTCGGTATTGGCGACCCGCAATGCGGCGCAGGCATCCGATAACTGCGCATTGGCGCGGCGTACACGCTTGAGCTCTACGTCGAGCGCGGCCATGCGCCCTTGCCCTTCGTCGACTTGCGCGCGCAGGTCGGCAATCTCGCGGTCAGTCTTGGTGCGAAGGGTCCGCACACGCTCTTGTAATTGCGCATTGGCTGTACGCTCTTCTTCCAGCTGGCGCACCGTGTCCTCATCGGGACCTGCGGCCGCCGCTGGTCCCAGCTTTTCCAACCCGAACGCGATCTGATCCATTGCGGCGGTAATCCGTCGCTGTAGTTCTTCGATATCGCTCATAAGCACCTCTCACTCACTCAAACGTGCACCGGTTTGTTCCACCGGCGAATCGCTTAACGCATTTATTTCGACAATCCTACCCAAAGCACAGGCAAAATACTGCCCCCCTTTCAGATCAGCACCTTGGCACTCTATGTTCACTTGTTGCATCAATTGATGTCTCGTCAGCCGCGCTTGATCTTTTGCCCTGCCCTGATATGCACCCTCAAAGCTTTTCACCTTGCAAAGGAGCCCTCCCGCGTGGATCTCAAAGCCCTCCAAGCCGCCCATCCCGATCACTGGTCCAAGGCAGCCGCCATTCGTGCGCTCACCCTTGATGCCGTAGCCGAGGCCAATTCAGGCCATTCAGGTATGCCTATCGGTATGGCTGATGTTGCCACGGTCCTGTTCAGCAACCACTTGAAGTTCGATGCGGCCAACCCGCTTTGGCCTGATCGTGACCGCTTTATCCTGTCGGCGGGCCACGGCTCCATGCTGATCTACTCCCTCCTGCACCTTGTGGGCGATGTTCAGTTTCCCATCGAGGAGATCAAGAATTTTCGCCAAATGGGCGCACGCACGGCAGGCCACCCCGAGAACTTCCTCGCGGATGCAATCGAGACGACCACTGGCCCGCTGGGTCAGGGTATCGCTAACTCCGTCGGTTTCGCAATGGCCGAGGAAATCCAGCGCGCCAATTATGGTGCCAAGGTTGTGGATCACCACACATATGTCATCGCGGGCGATGGCTGCCTTATGGAAGGTGTGAGCCAAGAGGCGATTACTCTTGCGGGCCGCCACAAGCTCTCCAAACTGATCGTCATGTGGGACAACAACAACATCACCATCGACGGTCCTGTGACCCTCTCGGATACAACGGACCAAGTTGCCCGTTTCCGCGCTGCCGGATGGGTCGTGCAGGAAATCGACGGTCATAACCCTGACGAAATTGATGCAGCGCTTACTGCGGCTAAAAAGACCGACACCCCCAGCATGATCGCCTGCAAGACCCATATCGCATTGGGTCACGCGGCACAGGATACTTCCAAGGGCCACGGTGCTTTGACCGATCCTGCACAGATGGTTGCGGCAAAGGAAGCGTGGGGCTGGAAATCGGCGCCTTTCGACATTCCAAAAGAAATCAAGGCCGCATGGGAAGCGATTGGCGGCAAAGGGGCGGATGCACGCCGTGCATGGGAAGAGCGTTTCGACAAGATGCCCGGCAACAAGCGCGAGACATTCAACCGTGCGCTGGCAGGTGACGCGCCCAAGAAACTGAGCGCAGTCATCAAGGCCTTTAAAAAGCAGACTTCCGAGACAGCCCCAAAACTGGCAACACGCGCCTCCTCTGAAAAAGTTCTCGAAGTCATCAACCCGATCCTACCCGAAACTGTGGGCGGTTCTGCCGACCTCACAGGCTCCAACAACACCAAGACGGCTGATCTGGGTGTCTTCGATCTGGAGAGCCGCGGTGGGCGTTATATCTATTGGGGTATCCGTGAGCATGGCATGGCCTCAGCGATGAACGGTATGGCGCTGCACGGCGGTGTGCGCCCCTACTCCGGCACATTTATGTGTTTCACCGATTATGCCCGCCCCGCGATGCGTCTGTCGGCGTTGATGCAAGTACCAGTGGTCTATGTCATGACCCACGACAGCATCGGCCTTGGCGAAGACGGCCCCACGCACCAGCCCGTCGAGCATCTGGCAATCTCGCGCTCGACGCCTAACACGCTGGTCTTCCGCCCTGCGGATACGGTGGAGACGGCAGAAGCATGGGAAGTGGCATTTACCGAGAAGACCCGCCCTTCCGTGCTGTCGCTCACGCGGCAAGGTCTGCCCACGGTACGCCTTGAACATAAGAACAAGAACATGGCCGCCCTTGGCGCTTACACCCTTGTAGATGCAGAGGGAAAACGTCAGGTCATCCTGATCGCCACAGGCTCAGAAGTTGCGATCGCCCTTGAGGCACGCGACCTCTTGCAGGCCGAGGGGATCGGCACGCGCGTCGTTTCAATGCCTTGCATGGAGCTGTTTGCCGAGCAGGACGATGCCTACCGCAAGCGCGTCCTTCCGGGTGGCGCAGTGCGTGTGGGTGTCGAGGCTGGCGTGCGCCAAGGCTGGGACCGCTGGCTGCTGGGCGAGCGCGGCAAATATGGCAAATGCGATTTTGTCGGGATGGACCGCTTTGGGGCATCCGCCCCCGCAGAAGAGTTGTTTGTGAAGTTCGGCATCACCGCCGAGAATGTTGCAGCAAAGGCAAAAGCGCTGCTCTAAACCCTTATAAACAAGAGATATGGAGGGGAAGCTTCGCAAGAGGCTTCCCCTTTTTTGTTTCCAAAATGGAGATCAATTGATGCGCAGATAGGCCAGTTTGCGCCACTTTCGCCACATTTCGGGCGATCTTCGGCCACATGCACCTCCTAAACAGAGGGGGTCTTGAACGAAATGAATTCAACGTTAACGTTTAAGACCCACAGTGAGACGAACCAGAGTTAGACAGTTAAATTGATTATGGAGTGAACGGATGGCCTATCTTTTGACTGCAGTAATGACCGGCGGCGTCGCAGCAATCCTGTCACTTTTTGCAGGCGATACGGTTGGTCAGATCTTTACGAACTACGTTATCTATGGCCACCTTGGCATGGCCACTCTGGTTGTTGCCTCCTTCACTGCCCGCCGCTTTGACAGCAAGACGGGCAACTGATCACAGCTGGCAACTCCCGGTCAGCCTAGTTTGAAAAGACCTTGCGCCAGATCGGCGTGACTACCCGCTCCCCAAGAGGGATGAGCACCAGGCCGAGGCCAAGCCCCAGCACACCGTCAATCGCAGCTTTTGAAAACCATTCGGCAAATCCGGCAAAGCTTTGCGGGACGAAATGGCCAATCGCAGCGGCGATATCATGGATCACATGGGCAGGTGCCGCAAACCCCACTTCCTCCAAGCCATGAATGATGATCGAGCCGCCAACCCAAAGCATGGCCGCCGTTCCTACCACTGTAAGCAATCGCAAGAATCTGGGCATCGCACGCACAAGGCTACGGCCCAACGCACGCGTTGGTGACAGACGCCCTTTGTTGGCCATCGCCAGCCCCACATCGTCCATCTTCACGATCAGAGCGACAGAGCCATAGACAGCGACGGTGATCATCACGGCGACAGTCGCCAGCGTCGCCGCCTCCATCCAAAAGTTGCTCTCGGGAATCGCAGCCAGCGAGATCGTCATAATCTCCGCAGACAGGATGAAATCAGTCTTGATCGCGCCTTTGGCCTTTTCCTCTTCCAGCGCGGCAGGATCATTCACTATTTCTTCTTTGTGCGGGAAATCCTCATGGCCATGGCTCCAACCCATGACATGGGCGACCTTCTCGGCCCCTTCAAAGCACAAATATGCCCCCCCCAGCATCAGCAAAGGCGCAATCGCCCAAGGTGCAAAGGCAGAAAGCGCCAATCCCGCAGGCAGCAGGAACAACAGCTTGTTTTTCAGCGATCCCTTGGTGATGCGCCAGATGATCGGCAATTCGCGGCTGGCCTCGAACCCATGAACATATTTCGGCGTCACAGCCGCATCGTCGATCACAGCACCCGCTGCCTTGGCCGAAGCTTTGGTTGCTTGCGCCACCACATCATCCACCGAGGATGCCGCCACTTTTGCAATAGCTGCAACATCGTCCAATAGGGCAATCAGTCCGCTCATCTATCCGCTCCGTATATTCGTTGGAACACAGCTAAAGCAGCCGCACAAAAATGCCAATGCAGGACTATCTCGTTGCCGTTACCGCTAACCCGAAAACTTTAACGCTAACATGCGAATTTGGGGGGCCATTGCCTCTGGCCCCTGTGTGCAGCGCGGGGGTATAGCACCCCTAACCCACCCCAAAAGGAGCCTATCATGACAATCAAAGTCGGCATCAACGGTTTTGGCCGCATCGGCCGCTGCACCCTTTCGCATATCGCACGCTCGGGCCGTGACGACATTGAAGTGATCAAGCTCAACGCCACAGGCCCTATCGAGACGGCAATGCACCTGCTGAAATACGATTCCGTGCATGGACGCTTTCCCAATGAGATCACGATTGGCGATGGCACTGTAAACATCGGGCAAAACGATATCGAAGTGATGTCCTCCTATGATCTGGACGCGCTCGACTGGTCAGGTTGTGATGTTGTGCTGGAATGCACAGGCCAGTTCAACGATGGCGAAATCGCAATCGCACACATCAAGAACGGCGCGAAAAAAGTGCTGCTCTCCGGTCCTGGCGTGAACGTAGACCGCACAGTTGTTTTCGGTGTGAACGATCACCAGATGCTGGCAAGCGATGTCATGATCTCCAACGGATCCTGCACCACCAACTGCCTCGCGCCGCTGGCAAAAGTCATGCACGAATCTGTCGGCATCGAAAGTGGCATCATGACCACAATCCACAGCTACACGGGCGACCAATACACACTAGATAAGCGCCACAAGGATTTGTACCGCGCCCGCGCCGCTGCAATGGCGATCATTCCGACCTCTACAGGTGCTGCAAAAGCACTAGGAGAAGTGATGCCCGAGCTTAAAGGCAAACTTGACGGAACATGCCTGCGTGTCCCAACCCCGAACGTGAGCGTTGTGGACCTGACATTTACAGCATCCCGCGAGACGTCAGTAGACGAAGTCAACGCTGCTGCAAAAGCGGCCGTTGACGGGCATATGTCCCATGTCATGGCTTACGATCCCGAGAAGAAAGTCTCCATCGACTTTAATCAGACCGAGCACAGCGCGATCTTTGCTCCTGACCAGACGATGGTGACAGGCGGCCGCACGGTGCGTGTGCTGGCATGGTACGACAATGAATGGGCGTTTTCCGTGCGTATGGCCGATGTGGCCGTTGCCATGGGTAAACTGGGCTAAGCCTAAGCCTTGCTGCGATGAACTGCCTGCCCTAGAAGGGGCAGGCAACTTGAGAGGCGCGAGCCATGACAAACCGGATCGCATTTGTATTGGGCGTTTTGATCATTGGCGCCATTGTCGTGGACTATGTCTATTACGGCACGGAACACATTGTTTTCCTCGCCAAGAAGATGACCGAGCTTATCGAATGGCTCGCCTTCTGGCGCTAAACCGCTTTCCTGAACACCCCCATCATCACCGATTGACAATCACGTATTTACCCATATGTTTGCGCAAACATAACTATATAGAGGCTAAATATGACCATCAAGGTAGGAATTAATGGATTTGGCCGCATCGGCCGCAACGTTCTGCGCGCCCTGATCGAAAGTGGCCGCACAGATATTGAAGTGGTCGCGATCAACGATCTCGCCCCGCTTGAGACAAACGCCCATCTGTTCGAATTCGACAGCGTACATGGACGTTTTGGCCGCGAAGTTACCTTTTCGGATGGCATGATGGATGTGGGCCGTGGTCCGATCCGCGTTACCTCCGAACGCGCCCCCGAAAACGTGCCATGGGGCGACGTTGATATCGTACTGGAATGTACCGGCATCTTCCGCAGCACCGAGAGCGCAGGCAAGCACTTCGCCAACGGCGCGCGCAAGGTTCTGATCTCCGCACCGGGCTCAGGCGATATGAAAACAATCGTTTACGGCGTGAACGAAGGCACGCTGACAGCGGATGACACAGTCGTCTCAAACGCGTCCTGCACGACAAACTGCCTTGCGCCCATGGCCCATGCCCTGCACAGCGCCTTTGGCATCAAACGCGGGTTTATGACCACTGTTCACAGCTATACCGGTGACCAGCCTGTTCATGACATCGCCCATAGCGATCTTTACCGCGCGCGCGCAGCTGCCATGTCGATGATCCCGACCACAACCGGCGCTGCCGAGGCTGTCGCCCTTGTTCTTCCAGAACTTGCCGGCCGCATTTCAGGCACATCCATTCGCGTCCCCACGCCCAATGTCTCTTGTGTGGATCTGGTCGTCGAGTTGGACCAGAACGTGGATGCCGAAGCAGTCAACACGGCCCTCACCGAGGCGTCAAAAGGGATGCACGGTGTCATGGACGTCACCACCCGCAAGCTGGTCTCGATCGACTTCAACCACGATCCGCACAGCACCGTTGTCGCATTGGACCAAACCGCCGTTCAGGACGGCAACATGGTCCGCGTCTTAGCATGGTACGACAACGAGTGGGGCTTCTCGAACCGCATGCTTGACACCGCAAAGGCGATGATGACCGCCTAAGGCCTATTTACCAAAACGTGCCTTGAGCTCTTTGTTTACGCGGGGCGTAACAAATTTGCTGACGTCCCCATCCAGCCGCGCGATCTCTTTGACAAGCTTGCTGGCAATCGCCTGATGCTGGGCTTCTGCCATTAGGAAAACTGTCTCGATCTCGTTATTGAGCTGACGGTTCATACCAACCATTTGATATTCATACTCAAAATCCGCAACCGCGCGCAGGCCGCGGATGATGAGGGACGCGCCGACATCTTTGGCACAATCAATGAGCAGATTCTCGAAGGGGTGCACGACAATCTCGATGCCGGTGTCACGTGCAAGGCCCGCACATTCTTCCTCGATCATCGCAACACGCGCTTCAAGATCAAACAGCGGGCCTTTGTCACGGTTAATCGCAACCCCGATCACCAGCTTGTCCACCAAAGATGCCGCACGGCGGATAATATCTAAATGCCCCAATGTAATGGGATCGAATGTGCCGGGATATAGGCCAACGCGCATGGGCGGCGCTCCTTGGATCAGAGGTTCACAGGACCCCAAGCAACCACGCGGGCCGCCCAGATGCAAGGGCGGCTAGTGTCCGCGGATCATTCCCTCAAGCGCATCTTTCTCCATCGCGAGTTCCATCAAACGCGCCTTGACCACATCACCAAGCGAGATCAGCCCGACCAACGCGCCCTCTTCAAGCACAGGCATGTGGCGAAACCGCCCCTCGGTCATCTGTTCCAGCACCGCGTCAGCACGCATATCGCGGCTACAGGTCACCAGTTTGAATGTCATAACACTACTCACAGGCTCCATCAGGCACGCAGCGCCCGATTGTCCAATCTGGCGCACAATGTCGCGCTCGGAGATGATTCCATCGGGGACCTGACCATCACGAGAGACAATCAATGTACCGATCCGCCGCTCCGAGAGCATCTGCGCCGCCTGCCCGATTGTCGTCGATGGCACCACAGTGACCACCGTCTCATCCGCTTTCGTTTTCAGAATTTGCGACACCAACATGTATTTTCTCCCGTATTCGGCGTGTTGAAGTCCCTCAATGGTCACTCGCAAAGCGCGCTCGTGTCAAGCGCGCAGGTATTAACCAACCAAAGCTTCCAACCGCGCGACCTCCTCACGCAGCCCCGCTGACAGCGCATCAGCAAAGCGCGCAAGGCGCAGATTTCGCGCATCATCCACATGGCGAATAAGGTAAAAGGCCCGTGTCAAACTGACCTCACCAGTCAGCACACGCCGCAGTTCTGGCGCAAAAGGCAGGCTGAAATCATGCACCACCCCGACACCAGCCCCCTGTCGTAGCATATTGACCTGCACAGAGACCGAATTGGACGCCAGCGCCACACGCCCTGCCCCCAAATCCGCGAGGTAATCCAACTCCCGATCAAAAATCATATCTGAAATATAGCCAACCATCTGGTGTTGTTTGAGGTCTGCAACGGTGCCAATCGCATCATTCTGCGCGAGATAGCTGTCGGAGGCCGCCAGATGCAATTTGTATTGCGTCACTTGCCGCACCACCAACCGCCCCGCCGTCGGCGCACTGACCCCGATCGCCATATCCGCCTCCCGCCGCGTAAGGTTGAACACCCGCGGCAGGGCCACGATCTGGATATCAAGCTGCGGATTTTTCCGCGCGATTGCCGCACAGACCTGCGGGAACAGATAATTCGCACAGCCATCGGGCGCGCCCAGTCTGATCTGCCCGCTCAGCGTCTCGCTCTGCGCGACATCCCCTACCGACGCACCGCGCATCGCTTGCTCGACTGCCCCTGCCCGCTCCAGCAACTGCTCCCCCGCTTGGGTCAGCGCATAGCCCTGCGGCGACTTCACAAAAAGCGCCACCTGCATGGCCTTTTCCAGCCGCCCCATGCGCCGCCCCAGTGTCGCAGGGTCCAATCGCAACACCTTGCCCGCCCCCGACAGACTCTGCTCCCGTGCCACGGCCAGAAACAGCCGCAAGTCATCCCAGTTTTGCACAGCGGTCCCTTTTCTCTATTTTGCCTAAAAACTCAATCCCACCCTATCCCCACAGGTATACCGACAAAATTGCAAGACAGTTTTGAGAACTTGCCCCTATCCCCCGCCTTTTTGCAAGACTAGAGTAAGTGAAAATCCAACAGGAGATGTCCCATGCAAGAACTCACCCACTACATCAACGGCGAACACGTCAAAGGGACATCGGGCCGCTTTGCCGATGTGATGAACCCTGCCACTGGCGAAGTTCAGGCCAAATGCCCGCTTGCCAACAAAGCCGAGCTTCAGCAGGCCGTGGCCTATGCCGCCGCTGCGCAGCCGAAGTGGGCCGCGACCAACCCGCAACGCCGTGCACGGGTGCTGATGAAGCTGGTGGACCTGCTGAACCGCGATATGGATAAGCTGGCCGAAGCGCTGAGCCGCGAGCATGGCAAAACCCTTCCCGATGCCGCAGGCGATGTGCAGCGCGGCCTTGAGGTGGTTGAATACTGCATCGGCGCGCCGCAGCTTTTGAAGGGTGAATATACCGATTCCGCAGGTCCGGGCATCGACATGTACTCCATGCGTCAGGCACTTGGTGTGACCGCGGGCATCACCCCTTTCAACTTCCCCGCCATGATCCCGATGTGGATGTTCGCCCCTGCCATCGCCTGCGGCAACGCGTTTATCCTCAAGCCATCCGAGCGTGATCCATCCGTCCCGCTGATGCTCGCCGAACTGGCCGAGGAAGCAGGCCTGCCCAAGGGTATCTTGCAGGTTGTGAATGGTGACAAGGAGGCGGTTGACGCGATCCTGTATAATGATTTGATCCAATCGGTTGGCTTTGTTGGCTCGACCCCGATTGCGGAATATATCTATGGTACGGGTTGCGCACAGGGCAAACGCGTACAGTGTTTCGGCGGCGCCAAAAACCACATGATCATCATGCCCGACGCCGATATGGCACAGGCGGCTGATGCCCTGATCGGTGCAGGCTACGGCGCTGCGGGCGAGCGGTGTATGGCGATCTCGGTCGCTGTACCTGTTGGTGATGATACCGCTGATCGCCTGATGGACGAGTTGGTCCCGCGCATCGAAAAGCTAAAGGTTGGCCCCTACACATCGGGCAACGACGTCGATTACGGGCCGGTTGTCACCGCAGCGGCCAAGGCAAACATCGAGCGTCTGGTGCAAACTGGTATTGATCAGGGTGCGAAACTAGTCGTCGACGGGCGCGGCTTCAAGCTTCAGGGTTACGAAGAAGGTTATTTCGTGGGGCCGCACCTCTTTGACCATGCGACCAAAGACATGGACATCTACAAACAGGAAATCTTTGGCCCTGTCCTCACCTGTGTGCGTGCCCAAACCTATGAAGAAGCGCTGGGACTGGCTATGGACCACGAATACGGCAACGGAACAGCGATTTTCACCCGTGACGGCGACGCGGCGCGGGATTTCGCCAACCGCATCAACGTGGGCATGATCGGCATCAACGTGCCAATCCCTGTGCCGCTCGCCTATCACACCTTTGGCGGCTGGAAAAAATCCGTCTTTGGCGACCTGAACCAGCACGGCCCCGATGCGTTCAAATTCTACACACGCACCAAGACTGTGACCGCACGCTGGCCCTCGGGCATTAAAGAAGGCGGCGAATTCTCGATTCCGATTATGGAATGATGCTGCGCTATTGCCGACGCCATTTTGCACTGCGGCGGTGAAATTGAGTTTAACGTCCAAATGAAGAAAGGGTCGGCGTTTGACATCAGCGCCGCCCCTTTTTCACAGCTGGTGGTCTCTTTGACAAACTGGTGAAAGAATTGCCAACTATGTGTTGGCCAACGAATTCTGGGAGAACGACATGGATTTTGCACTGAGCGAAGAACAAACCGCCATTTTCGATATGGCCTATGCCTTTGGCCAAGAACATATCGCACCCCACGCGCAGGCCTGGGAAAAGGCAGAGACGATCCCGAAAGACCTTTGGCCTAAAATTGCCGAGCTAGGGTTTGGCGGACTTTATGTGCCTGAAGATGCTGGTGGATCGGGCTTGTCACGGTTGGATGCAACGCTTGTTTTTGAGGCATTGTCTATGGCCTGCCCTTCTGTGGCCGCGTTCCTTTCGATCCACAACATGTGCGCCAAGATGCTCGACAGTTTCGCCTCTGAGGAGCTGAAGAGCCGCATCATGGAAGACGTGCTTTCGATGAACACGGTGCTGAGCTATTGCCTGACCGAACCGGGATCAGGCTCTGATGCTGCCGCACTCAAGACACGTGCGGAACGGACGAATGAAGGCTATTCCCTCAACGGGACTAAAGCCTTCATCTCGGGGGGCGGATATTCCGACGCTTACGTGTGTATGGTGCGTACGGGCGAAGACGGTGCGGCAGGTGTCTCCACTGTTTATGTCGAGGACGGCACAGATGGCCTGAGTTTTGGCGGTTTGGAAGACAAAATGGGCTGGCGCAGCCAACCAACGGCCCAAGTCCAGTTTGACAATTGCAACATTTCGACTGGCAATTTGGTCGGCGAAGAGGGGAAAGGTTTCAAATATGCGATGATGGGCCTCGATGGGGGCCGTTTGAACATCGCTGCCTGCTCACTGGGAGCAGCACAGATCGCATTGACCAAAACGCTGGATTACATGGGCGAGCGTAAGGCTTTTGGAAAGCCGATTGACCAGTTTCAGGGTCTGCAATTCCGGCTCGCGGATATGGAGATCGAGCTTCAGGCCGCGCGGGTTTTCCTGCGGCAGGCGGCGTGGAAGCTCGACAATGGCGAACCTGATGCGACAAAGTTTTGTGCCATGGCAAAGAAGTTTGTGACTGAAGCAGGCAGCCGTGTGGTCGATCAATGCCTGCAACTGCATGGCGGCTATGGCTATTTGGCCGACTACGGCATCGAAAAGCTGGTCCGCGACCTGCGCGTTCACCAAATTCTGGAAGGCACAAACGAGATCATGCGCGTCATCGTTTCCCGCGATATGTTGAAAAACCGCTGATGTCCGATATTGATATCCGCATCGTTGGGCGTGCGGGACGGATCACGCTGACGCGGCCTAAGGCATTGAATGCAATGACATATGAAATGTGCATTGCGATTGAAGCGGCCTTTGATAACTGGCGGGATGATGATGCTGTTGCACTCATTGCGATTGATGCGGAAGGAGAACGTGCCTTCTGCTCGGGTGGGGATATCGCCGAGCTATATGAAACGGGCACAAAGGGTGATTTTGCATATGGGCAGAAGTTCTGGGCCGATGAATACCGCCTGAACCACAAAATTTTCAACTATCCCAAGCCGGTTGTCTCCTTCCTTCAGGGGTTCACCATGGGGGGTGGGGTTGGCATCGGCTGTCATGGCACCCACCGCATTGTGGGCGAGAGTAGCCAGATCTCTATGCCTGAGTGTGGCATAGGGTTGGTGCCTGATGTGGGCGGTTCCCTGATGCTGGCGCTGGCACCGGGGCGGCTTGGGGAATACTTGGGGATAACTGCGGCGCGTATGGGTCCTGATGATGCAATTTATGCAGGCTTTGCAGATAGATACATCCCGCAGTCAATGTGGATAAATGCAATTTTAGAACTAGAAGAAATAGGAGATGTAGAGCAGATTTCATCGTTCTATGATGCACCCCCTGCTGGTACTTTTCGCAGTACGTCAGCGCAGATCGAGATGTTGTTTTCGGGTGAGAGCTATGATGACA
>CAWVWS010000075.1:0-13626 GCA_963933905.1 uncultured Sulfitobacter sp. | reverse complement strand
ATAAAGCGGCTCATGTCTTCTTTTTCCTCAACGTTCATCCCCGCCATCGGCTCATCGAGCAACAGGATCGAAGGCTCGGCGGCCAGCGCGCGCGCCAACTCAACCCGCTTCTTCAAACCATAAGGCAGGCGTGCCACAGGCGTCTTGCGAATGGCCTGAATTTCGAGAAAGTCGATGATCTTTTCAGCGACTTCGCGGTTGGCAACCTCTTCACGCTCCGCTGCGCCACGCCAGATCATCTGGGAAAACATCCCCGTCTTCATATGCGTCAAACGGCCAGTCATCACGTTATCAAGAACCGACATGCCTTCAAAAAGTGCGATGTTTTGAAACGTCCGCGCAATCCCTTGCTGGGCCACTTCAAACGGCTTCACGGGCGGGCGACGCGATCCTTTGTACCAGACCTCACCCTCCTGTGGCACGTAGAAGCCCGAAATCACGTTGAGCATCGAGGACTTACCCGCGCCATTCGGCCCGATAATCGCCCGAATTTCACCCTCACGAATATCAAACGAGATATCCTTGATCGCTTCCACACCGCCAAAGCGCAGCGTGATATTCTTCATCTCCATGACCACAGGGCCAATCGTGCGCCCGTCCGCGGTCACATAGCTTTCGGCGTTATCTTTCACGCGATGCCCCCCTGCTTCATTTGGTCAATTAATCTCAATCTTTCACGGGATGGCGGGCGGGGCGTCGCGGTACGCGCGCGTCGTCCCAACATCATTCTGCCGCCATCTTGCGATTGTCCGCAAACACCTTGGCCGAGCGCACTTCCAACGTCGCCTTGATGCTGCCTTTGCGCCCGTCTTCATAGGTAACTTCGGTCTCGGTGCTCACCTGCGCCGACCCGTCATAAAGCGCTGCAATAATATCCGCGTATTTCTCTTCGATGATACGGCGGCGCACTTTGCGTGTCCGCGTCAGCTCCCCGTCATCCGCATCCAATTCTTTGTGCAGCACGACAAAGCGGTGCAGCTGACAGCCTGACAGCATCTCGTCCTCGGCCACAGAGGCGTTTACCGCCTCCACATGCTCCTGAATTTGCTGCATGACCTGCGGGTGACGCGCCAGTTCTTGATAGGATGCATAACCGATGTTGTTACGCTCCGCCCAGTTGCCCACCGCCGTCAGGTCAATGTTGATAAACGCCGTGCATTCGTCCTTACCATTGCCAAAGACAACTGCCTCCAGAACATTCGGAAAGAACTTGAGCTTATTCTCGACATACTTCGGCGCAAAGAGCGCCCCGCTTGCCATTTTGCCCACGTCCTTGGCACGGTCGATAATCCGCAAATGCCCCGAGTCAGGCTCGATAAATCCGGCATCTCCCGTGGCGACCCAGCCTTCGGCGTCCTTGGTGTCTGCTGTACTCTCGGCGTTTTTATAATACTCAACAAACACACCAGGCGAGCGGTAGAAAACCTCGCCATTGTCGGCAATCTTCAACTCCACACCGGGGCAGGTCACGCCCACTGTGTCACTGCGGACCTGACCATCCGGCTGCGCGGTGATAAACACTGTCGCTTCGGTCTGACCGTACAACTGCTTGAGGTTGATCCCGAGCGAGCGGTAGAAATCAAAAATCTCGGGTCCAATCGCCTCACCGGCGGTATAGCCCACCCGCACACGGCTGAACCCCAGCGTGTTTTTCAACGGACCGTAGATGAACAACTCACCCAAACGGTACTTCACGCGGTCCATGAAACCCACGTCTTTGCCGTCTAGGATGTCTGGCCCAACCTTGCGGGCGACAGCCATATAATAATCAAACAGCTTCTTCTTGAACTTGCTCGCGTCTTCCATGCGGATCATCACATTGGTCAACTGCGTCTCGAACACACGCGGCGGGGCAAAGTAGTATGTCGGTCCAATTTCGCGTAAATCGACATGCATCGTGTCCGCACTCTCGGGACAGTTGGTGCAAAACCCCGTCCAAAGTGCCTGACCCACGGAAAAGATGAAATCCCCGACCCATGCCATCGGCAGATAGGCCAGAATTTCGTCCGTCTGGCGCAAATTATCAAACTCGGACGACGACTTCGCCGTCTCGATCACATTGCGGTTGGACAAAACAACACCCTTGGGCTTGCCCGTGGTGCCAGAGGTGTAAAGCATAACGCCGGTACTGTCGTAATTCAGCTTCGCCTGACGCGCTTCCAATTCCTTGATGTGCTTGTCACGGTTCTTGCGGCCCATTTCCTGCACCGCCTGATACTGGTCCAGATGCTCGTGGTCGTACTTCCGCAATCCACGCGGATCGAGGTAAATCATTCGCTCGAATTCGGGCAGCTGGTCTTTCACATCCGTGATCTTGTCGACCTGCTCCTGATCGCCCACAACGGCAAACCGCGCGCCACAGTGGCTCATCACATAGGCCATCTCTTCGGCATTGGCGTCCTGATACAGCGGCACAGGCACGGCACCGCACATCTCCGCCGCCATCATCGCCCAATAAAGATATGGACGGTTGCGCCCGATGATCGAGACAAAGTCGCCCTCGTTCAGCCCCAACTCCATAAAGCCAAGCGCCAGCGCTTCAACCTCGTCACGCGTCTGGGACCACGTCCAGCTTTGCCAGATGCCGTATTCCTTCTCGCGATAAGCAGGCGCATTGGCGAACTGCTTTGCATTTCGGTGCAGCAGCGCAGGTACAGACGCAGGTTGCCCCGCAGGGCATTTGATCAAAGCCAAAGTAGTATCCTCCCAGATCCCGTCTTTATCGACAGGCAGACCGCGTTTTCGCGATTCAGTATTAACGTCGAATGGCAGAGCCACCGTCAGCGTCAACTTATTCGTGATGTTTTCTCAATCCTTACGAATTGTAACAAGGGCGACTGACCCTTTGACACCCCACAGCACAGGTGCAAACTACCTCATGGCTTCCAACACCGATCAAACCCAAACCATGACAATGACCGGCCTGAACCTCATCGCACAGGCCCTGACGATCTATGACCGCGAATTGCGGCTCGTGGTCTGCAACACGCCGTTCCAATCCATGTTCAACCTCCCCGATGCGCTCGTCACACCGGGGGCCACCTTCCACGACACTATCACCCATCTGGCCCAGCGCGGCGAATACGGCGAAGTCACTGATGTCCCCGCCTTTGTCACCGAACGGATCGAACAAGCCCGCGCATTCAAACCCCACTACATGGAGCGCACCCGCGCCAACGGCCGCACCATTTCTGTCGAAGGATCGCCCTTGGAGGGCGGCGGCTGGGTCACCGTCTACACCGACATCTCCGCGACAAAGGCCCAAGAAACCCTGCTGCGCGCGCGCTCCGACGCGCTCAGCGATCAGGTCCTCGCCCACACCGAAGCGCTCAGCCAGACCAACCGCGAACGCGCCGCCATGATTACTGCGCTGGAAGAGACCAAACGCCAACTTACCGCGTCAGAGGCCCGCGCCCGCCTCACAACCGAAATGATGCCCGCCCATATCGCCCACGTCGATGCCACGGGCCACTACACCTACTCAAACCAACGCCTGAGTGCAGTTATCCCACAACGCCCCTCCGATATTCTGGGCCAACACATTCGCGATGTCCTCGGCCCCGACAACCACGACAAAATCCTGCTCGCCCTGACCAATGCATATGGTGGCACATCCGCTGTGCAGGAATTCACCGACGCGAGCAGCCTGCGCCGCATTCGCACCGCCTTCACCCCCGACCGCGCAGGCGGCGTCTATATCCTGTCCATGGACGTGACGGAGGAAACCCAAACCCGCGCCGCCTTGCAACAAACCCGCAGACGCACGCTGGCCGCGCAAATCACATCGGGCCTCGCCCATGACTTCTCTAACCTGCTCACTATCATTCTGGGCCTGCAATCGCGCCTTGGGCGCCTGCCCACCCTCCCTCAGGATGCCGCACCCCTGATTGAGGGCACATTGAACGCCGCCCGCCGCGGCGGTGCCCTGCTCAGCTCCATCGCCAAAATCTCTGACCCGCGCAGCCTGCGCCCCACTGCCACAGACGTGGCAACCCTAATGCGCGACCTCGCCACACTGGCAGAGCCGACCCTCCCAGACGGCATGACCCTCACATTGAATGTCCCCGCATTAGAGACTGTTTTACTGGACCAGGGCATGCTTCAGGATGGTCTCTTGAACCTGATCCTGAACGCCCGCGATGCCATGGGCACCAGCGGTGAAATCACCCTGACCGTGCGCCAGATCCACGACACATGGATCGAATTTCAGGTCAGCGATACAGGCTCGGGCTTCTCCCCCAACGCGCTCAACCACGCACTCGACCCCTTCTTCACCACCAAAGGCTCCAAAGGGTCAGGCCTTGGCCTGCCCATGGCCTATGACATGACCACGCTTGCTGGTGGTGATCTGCGCCTGTCCAATACCGACACAGGCGCGCAGGTCACGATCCGCTTGCCCTACCGCGCCGCTGTCTCCGCGACTACGGGCCTCGCCCTTCTGGTAGAGGACCGCGATGACCTGCGTGCGCTCATGCGCGACATGCTGATGGACCTCGGCCATTCCGTGATTGAGGCGGCAAGCGTGGATGAAGCAACCGTCCTGCTCGCCGATCTGCCCGACATCATCCTCATCCTCAGCGATATCCAGCTGGAGGGGGAGGCCACAGGCACCGACCTCGCCCGCCGTCTTGGCGAGGGAAGCCCGCCGCTGATCCTGATGACATCCCTGCCCTCCGATGCGCCGCTGTTTCTGGAGGCGCAGAAGCACGCGCCTGTACTGCGCAAACCCTTCACCGCCGACAATCTGGCGGCCCTCATCACCACACCAAAGGTCGCCCCATGACAAAACCACTGGTCAGCATCCTCGACGACGAACCCGAAATCCGCACCCTGCTGTCGGATGTCCTCCAAGAGGCGGGATTCGAGACGATCAGCTTTGGTCGTGCTTCCGCCTTTGAGGCAGCCCTCAAGAAACGCACCCCAGATGTCTGCCTTGTCGATCTGTCCCTGCCCGACACTGACGGCCTAACGCTTGTCCACCGCCTTGCCCTTGAACAAGGGGCCGTTGTCATTATCATCTCGGGCCGCGCCCAAGTGCAGGACCGCGTCACTGGTCTGGAACTCGGTGCTGACGATTACATCTCCAAACCCTTTGATCCTGCCGAAGTTGTCGCCCGCATCCGCGCCCGCTTGCGCGGCGCAAAAACAACGCCCCGCGCCTCCAACACCGCAAAGTTCAAAAACTGGACCGCCCATTTCGACCGCTACATGCTTGAAGATGACACAGGCACCGAGACACCGTTCAGCCACGCCGAAGGCGAAGTGCTCCGCCTCTTTCTCGATGCCCCAAAACGCCTCATCAGCCGCGCCCAGATGCAGGAGTATTTAGGCGGTGCCGCCTCCGAGAGTTTCGACCGCGCTATGGACGTCCGCATCTCGCGCCTGCGCACAAAACTGCGCGAAGACCCGAAAAACCCGCAACTGATCAAAACCATCTACGGCGCTGGCTACATCTTCCTCGGCGATGTGGCGTGGATCTAACTCGGTGCACCACATGGTGTACAGGGGGGCGAGCAGGCATCTTGCAAACTGTCCGGTGGACAGTTTCGCCTTCGAGCGGGCGGAGCCCAGGGTACAGATACATACGCCACATGGTGTACAGGGGGTGTACAGACGGTGTACGCATGGCACCCCCCTGTTTTCAGCTTTGCAACGCCTCAACCGCGCCTGCCAAAACCCGCAATCCCGCGACCAGATCGCCCTCATCCGTATCTTCCTCGAAGGCGTGACTGATCCCTCCGATCGACGGCACAAACAGCATCGCCACAGGCATCAGCCGCGACACATTCGTCGCATCATGCAACGCTCCTGACGGCATTACCCGCCACTGCGCAGGCGCGATGGATTCTGCACTATTCTCCAATGCCTTACGCAGCTTCTCATCCATCTCCACCGGCTCCAATCCCAGCAGCGGACCAAAGGAAACCACCATCCCCCGCGCGTCCGCAATCTCCTGCGCCAACGCCCGAATAATCGCTTCCATACGCCCCAGACGGTCGGCATCCCCATCCCGCCACTGCATTGAAAACACAGCCTTTCCCGGCACAATCGAAGACGCATTAGGATGCAGCGACACATGCCCGATTGTCCAGACACTGCTCGGCGTGACCACATTCCTAAGCCGTTCATTTAATTCAGAATTAAAGCTCGATACCGCCTGAAACGCGTCCCGCCGCAAATGCATCGGCGTGGTCCCCGCATGGTTCTGCTGACCCTCAAAAGTGATCTTCATATCGCGGATTCCCACGATATCCGACACCACCCCGATCTGCTCTCCCGCTGCATCCAGCACAGGCCCCTGCTCGATATGCATCTCGATGAACCCGGTGAACTGAGCAGGGTCAATTTCACCTGTTTCGGGCACTTTCCTACGCGCCTCGGCCAGAGATACTCCACTGTGATCAAACAACAAATCCGCCTCGTCAAGGCTCATATGCCCCGACCAAACCGCACTCCCCGTCGTCACACCAAAGCGCCCCTCTTCATCCTGAAACGACACAACCGAAACCGCAGGCCCACCCGCCTCGCGGCTGGCCCTCGCAACCTCGAGCGCCGCAATCACGCCCAGCGCACCATCGAGCCATCCCCCCTCGGGCTGGCTGTCACTATGCGACCCCAACAACAGCGAAGGCCCCTCTGCCAGCCCAAACAGATTGCCCATCGCATCCGTCTCGACCCGCAAACCCACCTCACGCATTCGCTCAGCGAGCCATGCACGCGCCACCACATCAGCCTCGGAATAAGCAGGACGGACAACGCCCTTACCCACACCAGACGCCCCGAAAGACCGCAACACATGCAGGTCCACAAGAAACCTTTCCGCATCCACTTGCACAGCAGTCCCCTTCTTCATTTGGCCTTAAAACTATGGGGAGTGTGAGGGGCTAGCCCCTCATTCCCGCCCTTTCACTCCGCTGCAACAGCGGCGTTCACTGCCTCGACTTTCACCGCAGAGAACTTGAATTCAGGGATTTTCCCATAAGGATCAACCGCAGGGTTGGTCAGGATATTCGCCGCCGCTTCAACATAGGCGAAGGGCAGGAAAACCATATCGGGCGACACCGCACGGTCCATCCTCGCCATGATCTCGATGCTGCCTCGCTTGGTCGTCAGCCTCACCAGATCACCCGCCTCGATCCCCAGCATGCGCAGGGTTGAGGGGTGCAAGGAACAGTTCGCCTCAGGCTCCAACCCGTCCAGCACACTGGCGCGGCGGGTCATGGAGCCTGTATGCCAATGCTCCAACTGACGCCCTGTGGTGAGGATCATTGGATACTCCGCATCGGGCGTATCATCGGGCGCGATAATGCTTGCTGGGGTAAACCGCGCACGGCCACCGGCACGTGGGAAGCCATCAGTAAAGACAATCGCCTGACCCGGATCTTCAGGGCTCAGCGATGGATAGGTTACCGCATTCTGCGCCTCCAAACGGTCCCATGTAATGTTGTCTAGCGATTTCATGTTCAGCTTCATCTCAGCAAAGATGTCGGCGGGAGATGCGTAGTTCCAATCCAGACCCAGACGCTTGGCAAGTTCCACTTCGATCCACCAATCCTCGCGTGCCTCACCAGGGGGCGGCACGGCGACACGGCCCATCTGGACCTGACGGTTGGTGTTGGTCACGGTGCCCGACTTCTCCGCAAAGGCACTCGCAGGTAGGATCACATCGGCAAAGTTCGCCGTCTCGGTGATGAAGATATCCTGCACCACCAGATGCTCCAGCTTGGCAAGTGCGTCGCGGGCATGCTCTACATCAGGATCGGACATGGCGGGGTTTTCGCCAAGGATATACATGCCCTTGATATGCCCCTCATGCACCGCATCCAAAATCTCGGTCACGGTCAGACCCTTCTCGGCACTGAAATCACCACTTTCCCAAACGTCCGTAAAGGCAGAGCGCACGCCATCATCCGTCACCGACTGGTAATCAGGTAAAAACATCGGGATCATGCCCGCATCAGACGCGCCTTGTACGTTGTTCTGACCGCGCAGCGGATGCAGACCTGCTCCGGGGCGGCCAACTTGACCCGTCATCAACGCAAGGCTGATCAAACAACGCGCGTTGTCTGTCCCGTGAATGTGTTGGCTGACACCCATGCCCCAAAAAATCATCGCCGCATTCGCACCTGCAAAGGTCCGCGCAACGTCGCGCAGCATCTCAGCATCGATGCCGCAAATCTCCGCCATCTTCTCGGGGGTGAAGTCCTTGAGGTGCGCCTTCTCGGCTTCCCAATTCTCGGTATAGGCTTGGATATACTGCTCGTCATAGAGCTTCTCTTCGACAATCACATGCATGATCGCGTTGAGCATTGAGACATCCGTACCGGGGCGGAATTGCAGCATATGAGAGGAATGACGCTTGAGCGCCTGACCGCGAGGATCCATCACGATGAGCTTGCCACCGCGCTTGGTGAACTGCTTGAAGTAGGTCGCTGCAACGGGGTGGTTCTCGGTCGGGTTGGCGCCGATCACGATGGCCACATCGGCATTTTCAATTTCGTTGAAGGTGGCAGAAACAGCACCCGAACCCACATTTTCCAACAGCGCCGATACGGACGACGCATGGCACAGCCGCGTGCAGTGATCGACATTGTTATGGCCAAACCCTTGGCGAATGATCTTCTGGAACAGATAGGCCTCTTCATTGGTGCATTTGGCAGAGCCAAAGCCCGCGACGCCCGTTCCATCAATCTTGCGCAGACCATTCGCCGCCGCATCAAGCGCCTCATCCCATGTCGCCTCGCGGAAGAACTCAAGGTAGTTTCCAGGGTCCACGTTCAAGCCCTTGGCAGGCGCATCTTCACGACGGATCAGCGGCTTGGTCAGGCGATGATCGTGGTGGATATAGTCAAAGCCAAAGCGCCCTTTGACGCAAAGCCGCCCCTCGTTCGCAGGGCCGTTGATGCCGTCCACATATTTGATCTTGTCGTCTTTAATTTTGAGCGAGATTTGGCACCCCACGCCACAAAACGGGCAAATGCTCTCAACCTCGCGGTCGAAATCCGCGCTATCGCCGACTTGGTTTTCGTCAACCACGGAGGAGGGCATCAACGCACCAGTCGGGCAGGCCTGCACACACTCACCGCAAGCCACACAAGAGCTGTCGCCCATCGGGTCCGCCATGTCGAATGTGGGGTAGCTCTCCATCCCGCGACCCGACATGCCAATCACATCGTTCACTTGCACTTCGCGGCAGGCGCGCACGCACAACCCGCAGGAAATACAGGCATCAAGGTTCACGCTCATCGCTACATGGCTGTCATCGAGCAGCGGAATGCGCCCCTGTTCCAACTTGGGAAAGCGGCTCTCGCTCACGTCATTCATCGCTGCCATATCCCACATATGGCTGGATTTATCGTGGCTGATCTCTTGCGCGGGCTGGTCCGCCATGAGCAGCTCAACCACCATCTTACGCGCATTCTTGGCACGCGCGTTGTTGGTCACAACGACCATGCCCTCGGCGGGTTCACGGATGCAGGATGCGGCCAGCGTCCGCTCGCCCTCAATCTCGACCATACAGGCGCGGCAGTTGCCGTCAGGGCGATAGCCAGGGGCAGGTTTGTGACACAGATGTGGGATTTTGAGACCACGGCCATTGGCCACTTCCCAGATCGTCAGACCCGCGTCCGCCTCGACCGTTTCTCCGTCGAGCGTGAATGTGACCTTATCTGTCATGGCGAAATCCTCCAAAGCGCTTGGAAAACTTGTATCGGGACGGCTCCTTTGCAGGAAGGCTGTTCCCGACACCACGCCACGCTTTTCCGCCATGCGCGAAGTCGCATGTTTCCGATAGGCCTCTTTAAACGGCCTGTCCCCTCCCCTATCAAGGGGCCAAGCAGCAGGAGCATCCATGTCTACCATCACACTCATCCGCCACGGTCAGGCCAATTCAACCGCCACAGACGAGGTCAGCTATGACCGCCTCAGCGATCTGGGGCATCAGCAGGCCCGCTGGCTGGGGGAGCATTTGCGCGAGACCGAAGTTCACAACACGCGGCTCTATACCGGCACCTTGCGGCGGCATATTGAGACCGCCGAGGGCATGGCAACCGACCTGACGCCCGTGCGTGATGCACGCCTGAACGAGCTTGAATATTTCACGTTGGGCAGATTACTTGCGGAGCAACATGGCATCCCTTTTCCGACAGAGCAGGCGGGGTTCATTGCCCATCTTCCGACAGTTTTCCAACACTGGAAAGACGACAAGTTGGAAGGCGCACCCGAAACCTATGGCCATTTCCAAAACCGCATCAGCGATGCCCTGACGGAGATAGCTGCGGGCGATGGCCCTGCACTGGTCGTGACCTCAGGCGGCCTGATCGCAAATGTCATCGGCCAGCAGATGGACCTGAGCGTGGAGGCCACGGCCCGAACCGCGATTGCGATTTTCCACACCTCACTCCACCAGCTTCATCCCATCGGCGGCTATCTCTCGCCCGTCCTGTTCAACGCAACGCCACACCTCGATTCGGTTGCGCGTCGCCTGTCCAAAACCAACATTTGAAAGGCTCTCCCATGAAACTGTTTTATGCTGGCGGTACCATCTCCATCGCGCCTGCCATTGCGCTTCTTGAAGCGGGGCTCGATCACGACCTCGCCCGCATCGACTTTTCCCAAGCGACACAGACGAAGCCTGAATACCTCGCCATTAACCCGAAGGGTCGTGTGCCTGCGCTGGTCCTTGAAGACGGGAGTGTTCTGACGGAAACGGGAGCGTTGCTGGATTTTATTGCGGCTGTGGCACCGCAGGCCTCCCTTGTGCCAGACGCCCCAAAGGATGGGGCGCATATGCGCAGTGTGATGTACTATCTCGCCTCCACCATGCATGTGGCTCACGCCCATAAAATGCGTGGCAGCCGGTGGTCCGACAAACCCGAAAGCCATGCTGACATGGCGGCCAAAGTGCCTAAAAACATGAGGACCTGTGCTGCCTACGTTGAGGCCGAATGCCTGCGTGGCGACTATGTTTGCGGGGCGGATTTCACCATTGCGGACGCTTATCTCTTTATCGTTTGCAACTGGCTTGCGGGTGACGGGGTCACTGTATCCGACTTCCCGAAAATCACCGCCTTCATGGCACGGATGGAGCGCCGCGACAGCGTCAAGGCAGTCCGCGCAAAAGGTATGCTCTGACCCTGATTGCAAACTGCAAAACGTAAAAATCACGCGGTCCCTAAACGTAAAATGCCGCCCCTTTGGGGCGGCACATTGCTTTCAAAACCGGCAGGTCGTTATGCCCCGAAAATCCGGTAATAAAGCCAGTCTGGCAAAAACTGGCTGCCGCGAAACAGCAGTGAAAAAGCGAATGGAAAGCTTTTCTTAAATTTGTCTGTATTCATGTGCTCGAATACTTCCTGTGACGCCTGCTCGGGCGTCATCAGAAACGGCATTTTGAAATCGTTTTTGTCAGTCAGTTGAGTCTTGATAAAGCCGGGGTTGACCACCTGAACTTTCACCCCCGTCTTGTGCAGATCGGCATACATACATTCGGCTAAAGACATGGTTGCCGCCTTGGAAGCGGTATAACCGATAGATCCCGGCAAGCCGCGGAACCCCGTGAGGCTGGATGTTATGACAATATGGCCCGCGTCCCGCGCAACCATGTTAGGCACGACTTGACCCATCACACGCATCAGGCCGGTGAAGTTGATATCAGCCATCGCGTTGGCTTGCTCTGCGTCCCATTCCTTCGCGCCGAACGGCCAATAGACACCCGCAAGGTAGACGACACCGTCGACTGTCCCCACAGCTTTGGCCGCGCTTACGACGCTTTCGTTGTCCGAGACATCAACCGTCACAACCTCTGCCTTACCGGGCAGGCTGTTTGCCAGATCGTTCAGCTTATCCTCGGAGCGTGCAGACAGGATGACTTCGGCTCCAGCACGGCTGAGCTGCAGCGCAAGTGCTGCACCCAGACCATCGCTCGCCCCTACCAGCCAATACCGTTTACCCTGCCACTGCATCATGTTGTTTCCTTTTTGCGTATCGTCGCTACTAATTCAGCGACCCTGAAACCAAACTTCCGAAACTGGCTTCGGTTCACAACTGTTCCGTTTTTCGTCAAATACATGCAGTCAAATGCCTTGAGCGTGTAGCCCCCCGCATCCGCAGGCAGTTTGATCGGGTAGTTAAATAGAACTGCAGGACCCGCCACTTCGCCCCGCCCTTTTCCGGGCACATCGTCGGCCCATGCTTCGAAGTTGCCGCCGCAGTCCAACTCAATCCGCCACTCACGGTTCTGGGTCGAGCCGTCGTGATAGCGGAACTCTTCTTTCATTGTGCAGGTATTGCCATTCCAGCTGATATCAAAATCGGCGTTGAACGTGCTGGTCACACGCCCCATCGGGCCAAAGATCACACCGTCGCAGGTCATCTCCCCATTGAGATGTTCGCGCATGTCAAACTGCGGGTACTCGTCCGCGTAGTCATCGGCAGACTGTCCCATGAAATCCGCAAACCTGCGCCGCAAGCCCAGCACAAACAGGACAAGTGCGACGCCCAACAAAAAGAAAAATGCAACATCGCTCATCATGCAGGCCTTTCCAGCTTTGTCCGCCACAGCAAAAAGATCGCGGCGAGTTTTAATACGCATGGCACGCCAGCGTAAAGAAAACGTAACAAATCCACAGCTTTTTCAGGGGGCGGTGCGGATGCACCACTCACATAACCTGCCGTTTCCAACGCAGGAAGTAGGATGACTGCGGCCAAGGCCAAGGTAAACTTGGACACAAATGACCATAATCCGAAGCCTTCAGCCGCAGATGGGGCGATTTGCGCCATACGCGTGGCGAATAATGCTGGCAGCAATGTGAGGTCTGCGCCCATGGCAGCTCCAGAGGCCACACAAACAAGCGCAAAGAGCCAAACATCGCCCACACCGAGGAAAAGTGCGCCACCAAAGGCAAAAATCGCAAGCACCATCGCGCTTAGCAAAACCTGCTGCGCACCAAAGCGTTCGGCCAAAGACCCCCAGACAGGGGCAGCACCTGCCGCCGAGAGGAAGAACAGCAACAAAAGCGGGCCCTCATAGCCTGGAGCGCCGAGCGCAGATTCTACGTAAAATAAGAATAATGTTGAGCTTACTGCCACAGGAGCAGCGTTGAGCAGCGCGATGAACAACAACCGCCTCGCCAGTGGGTCACGCAGAACAGTGCCGAATCCTGGGCTCTCGGGAACGTCCACCGACACCCATTCCCCGCGCATCGCCAGCGCAGCGGCCACGGCCAGCACCGCAAAACCTACGGCAAATCCGGCAAAGGGTGCATCCATCACCATGCCCAGCGCCACAGGAGCCACAGAGGCGACACATACCCCCAGCAAGCCGCCTGTTTCGCGCCAGCGTGCCAACCGCAGATGCCCCTGCCCCGCCATCTTGTCCGCCTTGGCGACCCCTTGGGCGTAAAAGCAGATCGTGAGGAAGCTGAAGGCCGAAAATACCATCGTTAGCATGATCCCGAACCACAGCAAAGGCGTTGTCATTGGTGGCACGGCAAACAACCCGATCATGGCTGAGGCAATCACGGCACAGCCGATACCGACTGCGAGCCCGCGCTGGTTGCGCAGCTTTTCTGACAACCGCCCCAACAGTGGGTCCTGCACCACATCCAGCAACCGCAGCCCGAACAA
>CAWVWS010000074.1:0-13718 GCA_963933905.1 uncultured Sulfitobacter sp. | reverse complement strand
TCCTTCCAGTCCTGAGAAAGGATCGCACCATCAAACCATGGGATCAAACACCTAACTTCCAAAAACGTTCTATCTTTGGTGTGGATATTAAATATTTGGATTCAGTTCGCAGTTTAGCTTGCCTGTAAGGCTAGAAATATAGGCCTCCTAATCAAAGAATTAGGAACCGCTGTTCTCTGCCCATAATAGTCATCTGCGCATCTTGCAGCATCGGTGAGTTTGGGCTCGAAGCTAACTTTCGCCTCACCTGCACAAAAACACCGTTAGTGTAGCGTTGCCGTAGTGCTCAATTTTCCGACCCTACAGCAAAAGCTCACTTCACTTATAAAACGACCAAAGGCACCACCCGAGATAAATCACTCCTACTCGTCCTTTACCCCAATCAAATCCACCCGCAGCGCATCCATTTCCTGCTGCGCCGCCAGCATCATCCGTGGCACAACGCGGTCGTTCGGATAGGCCGAGACGTTCCCCGACACGATCCCCGCATAATAAATCCGCAGCACCTTGTTGATGCGAGGTCCATAGTTCGGCCCCATCTTGCGAAACCACGCCACCATGTCCGCATCCAGCCTGATGGTCACCCTTGTCTTTTTGCATTTCACATCATCCCAAAAATCGAGACTGTTCCAATCGGCGGGTAAGCTATGATCGAGCCAGTGCGCCGACATTTCTTCCTGAAGGCGCTCCAACTCGTGGATCATCTGGGTATGTGCATCTTTGCGGTTCATCCTGTGTCTCCCTTGAAAACAGGGCGTCATTTTGCCTGCGCATATTTTAGATTTGGCAAAGACACCGCACGGTGTACGCAGGGTGCACAGGGGGTGTACCAATGGCACCCCCCGCTTCTCCCCAAGATTCATCATTTGTAGAATGATCCATTTCACCCTAGGGTAAGGCCAGTTAACCCGCCCGTTATATCCAAAATAAAAGGCATCCCATGGCCCTCCCCGTCGAGACATTCTTCCTCCAGCCAGACGCCCAAGGCACGCTCCAATCGCAGATCCAGCAGATGATCGCGCAGGGCATATTGTCGGGCCGTTTCCAGCGCGGGGAAAAGCTCCCCTCGACCCGAAAACTCGCAGTGCATCTGGGGGTTAGCCGCATCACAGTGACCATCGCCTATACCGAACTTCTGGCCTCCGATTACCTTAGTTCCAAAGGGCGCTCAGGCTATTTCGTATCCGAAAATGCCCCCTCACCCCCCGTCTTTACGCCAAGTCCCGACACGCAAGATGCCGTAGACTGGACCCGTGCCATAGGTCAGCGTTTCAGTGACGGCGTCACCCCAAGCAAGCCTCAGGATTGGTCAAAATACCGCTATCCCTTTGTCTATGGTCAGGCCGATCAGTCCCTCTTTGACCATGCAAACTGGCGGCTCTGCGCGCTTCAGGCCTTGGGCCAGCGCGACTTCAATTCCATGACAAATGACTACTACGATCAAGACGATCCACAGCTGATCGAATTTATTGTCCGCCATACCTTGCCCCGCCGTGGCATCACCGCCGCCCCCGAACAGATCCTCATCACGCTTGGTGCGCAAAATGCCCTCTGGCTCACGGCCCAAGTGTTGCTGACCCAGCGCCGCCGCGCCGCATTGGAAGATCCCTGTTATCACGCCCTACGCGATATCCTGATCCAGTCACGGTGCCACGTAACACCCGTACGCGTTGATCAGGACGGCCTCCCACCCGAAGCGATACCGCCTGAAACGGATGTGATATTCACCACTCCCAGCCACCAGTGCCCCACCAACGCGACCATGCCCATGGCGCGACGCCGCGCCTTGCTGGAACGCGCCCGCGAGATGGACGCCATCATCGTCGAGGACGATTACGAATTCGAGACATCGTTCCTGCGCCCCCCCTCACCCGCACTCAAATCCCTCGATGCAGATGGCCGCGTGATCTATGTCGGCAGCTTCTCCAAATCCTTGTTTCCCGGCTTGCGCCTTGGCTATCTAGTCGGCTCTGAGCCGTTTATCCGCGAAGCCCGCGCCCTGCGCGCCTCCGTGCTGCGCCATCCCCCTGGACATATCCAGCGCACAGCTTCCTACTTTCTGTCGCTTGGCCATTATGATGCGCTAGTCCGTCGTATGAGCAATGCACTGCATGAACGTCGTACCAAGATGGAAGAAGTCATTGCACAAACAGGCCTGCAAATCGCGGGCCAAGGCGCGCACGGCGGCTCGTCGTTCTGGATGCGCGCACCCGAGACTGTAGACACGCAGATACTCGCCGCCCGCCTGCGCGCCCGTGGTGTCCTGATCGAGCCGGGCCAGTCGTTTTTCGGCGGCGAGGAACAGCCACAAAACTTCTACCGCCTCGGCTATTCCTCTATCCCTACGAGCCGCATAACCGACGGCCTCCAAGCCCTTGCATCAGAGATTGAAGAAATGGCACTAGCTGGTCCTATTCCAGCATAATATCTGGCCCTAACCTTATCTCCCCCAAGCGCCTAAATTGCCTCTAACCAGATTCGCATTCACCCAATCTTAAGGATCACCTGCTATGAAGATGACCACCGAAGAAGCATTCGTAAAAACGCTCCAGCGCCACGGCATCCAACATGCCTTTGGCATTATCGGTTCTGCCATGATGCCAATCTCCGACATTTTCCCGAAAGCAGGGATCAAGTTCTGGGACTGTGCGCACGAAGGTTCCGCCGGTATGATGTCTGACGGCTACACCCGCGCCACTGGCAAAATGTCGATGATGATCGCGCAAAACGGTCCAGGCATTACAAACTTCGTGACAGCTGTGAAAACAGCATATTGGAACCACACTCCTTTACTTTTGGTTACCCCACAGGCCGCAAACAAAACGATTGGTCAGGGTGGCTTCCAGGAAATGGAGCAGATGAACCTCTTTGCTGATTGTGTTGCCTACCAAGAAGAAGTGCGCGACCCGTCCCGCATTGCCGAGACGCTGAACCGCGTGATCATGCAGGCCAAGCGCGCTTCCGGTCCCGCGCAGATCAACATCCCGCGCGATTTCTGGACCCAAGTCATCGACATCGAAATTCCAGAAGTAGTCGATTTTGAACTGCCGCAAGGTGGCGAGAACGCGGTCGCAAAAGCGGCTGAAATGCTCTCCACCGCTAAGTTCCCTGTCATCTTGAACGGTGCTGGTGTTGTTCTGGCACAGGGCGGCATTGAAGCTTCCCGCGTGCTGGCCGAGAAGCTCGACGCACCCGTCTGCGTTGGCTACCAGCACAACGACGCTTTCCCCGGCAATCACCCGCTCTTCGCAGGCCCGCTCGGCTATAACGGTTCAAAAGCTGGGATGGAGTTGATCTCGAAGGCCGACGTGGTTTTGTGCCTCGGCACCCGCCTCAACCCCTTCTCGACACTGCCCGGCTACGGCATTGATTACTGGCCCACAGACGCCAAAATCATTCAGGTCGACATCAACCCAGACCGCATCGGCCTGACCAAAAAGGTCACCGTCGGCATCGTCGGCGATGCAGCCAAAGTGGCAACCGCCATAACGGCCCAACTCGCCGAGACCGCAGGCGACGCAGGCCGCAAGGACCGCACCTCATTGATTGCACAAACCAAATCCGCATGGGCGCAGGAACTCACCTCCATGACGGATGAGGCCGACGATCCGGGTACAGACTGGAACGTCCGCGCCCGCGCGGCCAAGCCTGACTGGATGAGCCCCCGCATGGCATGGCGCGCAATCCAATCCGCTCTGCCCGTCGAGGCGATCATCTCGTCAGACATCGGCAACAACTGCGCCATCGGCAACGCCTATCCATCGTTCAACGAAGGCCGAAAATATCTCGCTCCCGGCCTGTTCGGCCCCTGTGGCTACGGTCTGCCCGCCATTGTGGGCGCAAAAATCGGCCAGCCTGACGTGCCTGTCGTGGGCTTCGCGGGTGACGGCGCATTCGGCATCGCGGTGAACGAGCTTACTGCAATCGGTCGCGGCGACTGGCCACCAGTGACCCAGATCGTTTTCCGCAACTACCAGTGGGGCGCGGAAAAGCGTAACTCGACACTCTGGTTCGACGACAACTTCGTCGGCACCGAGTTGGACGAGCAGGTCTCCTACGCGGGCATCGCCAACGCATGTGGTCTCGAAGGTGTTGTTGCACGGACACAAGAAGAGCTGACAGCAGCCCTCGCCAAAGCACTCGATGACCAGATGAACCACGGCAAAACCACCCTTATCGAAGCGATGATCAACCAAGAGCTGGGCGATCCCTTCCGCCGTGATGCGATGAAACAGCCCGTTCAGGTTGCTGGCATCGATGCCGCCGACATGCGTGAGCAAACCGTCTAAGTGTCTTTTCAGGAAAAAAAGGGAGACAGGCCAGAATGAGTGTGTTGCGCGACTTACAAAACCGCGCAGCCGCACGGCCTGCCCATATTGTCCTAAGCGAAGGCCACGACCCAAGGGTCGTGGCTGGTGCGCTTGCAGCCCTTGAGGCAGGAATGGGGCCAATCACCCTTGTGGGTCCCGCCGCCGAGATCAGCCTGCAACTGGAACGCGCTGGTGCCACAGGATCACAGGCGATCAACATCCAAGACCCCGAAACATCCCCGCTAACGGCCCACTATGCTTCGCTTTATCTTGAGCTGCGAAAGCACAAGGGCATCAGCGAAGAAATTGCAGCCCAAAAGGCCCGCGATCCGCTGGTCTTCTCTGCCCTCATGGTGCGCAACGGCGATGCTGACGGCACCGTGGGGGGCGCCGTTGCCACCACTTCCGACACCGTACGTGCAGCCCTGACAATGATCGGTAAGGCCGAGGGTGCCGCTCTTGTCTCCTCATTCTTCCTCATGGCCTTGCCCGAGCACCACCCTTCTGGCCGCAGCGTCATGGTGTTCGGCGATTGCGGTCTGGTCATCGACCCTGACGCGGCCGAGCTTGCCGCAATCGCCGCACAGTCAGCTGCCTCCTGCAAACAGATCCTCGGCGATGACCCCAAAGTGGCTCTGCTAAGCTTTTCCACCAAAGGCTCCGCCCGCCATGACCGTGTAACAAAAGTCACCGATGCACTGGCCCTCCTGCATGCGGACCACCCCGACCTGCCCGCCGACGGCGAGCTGCAATTCGACGCCGCATTTGTCCCCGATGTGGGCGCGTCAAAAGCACCCGGATCACCAACAGCAGGCCACGCAAATGTTCTCATCTTCCCCAACCTCGACGCTGGCAACATCGGCTATAAAATAGCCCAACGCATTGGTGGCTGTGATGCCATTGGCCCCGTGCTACAAGGGTTGAGCAAGCCCGCAAACGACCTGTCGCGCGGCTGCACCGCTGCCGATGTGACCAACATGATCGCCGTGACCACGCTACAGGCCGACATAAAACATAACGACCCTGAGGGTCGATGAATAAACCCGTCAGGAGTGACTCAATGACCCATAAACAGCCCGTGCTGGACCTGAGCCCGAAAGTCTCTGACGAGATCCGTAAAACCACTTGTTACATGTGCGCCTGCCGCTGTGGCATCAACGTACATATGAAAAAAGACCCGCTCGGTGACCTGAAAGTCGCCTATATCGAGGGTAACCGCGACCATCCCGTGAACAAGGGCGTGCTCTGCGCCAAAGGCTCCGCTGGCATCATGCAGCACAACGCGCCCTCGCGCCTCAGCTCCCCCATGAAACGCGTGGGCGAACGGGGCGAGGGCAAGTTTGAGGACATCAGCTGGGAAGAAGCATACAGCATCGCGGAAAGCTGGCTGCGCCCCATCCGCGAGACAAATCCCGAAAAGCTCGCCTTCTTCACAGGCCGCGACCAGTCGCAAAGCTTCACCTCGCTCTGGGCACAAAGCTTTGGCACACCCAACTACGCCGCCCACGGGGGCTTTTGCTCCGTCAACATGGCCGCCGCTGGCATCTACACCATGGGCGGCGCGTTCTGGGAGTTCGGCCAGCCCGATTGGGACCACACCAAACTCTTCATGCTTTTCGGCGTAGCCGAGGATCACGACAGCAACCCGATCAAAATGGGCATCGGTAAGATCAAGAAACGCGGCGCACGCATCATTGGCGTGAACCCGATCCGCACAGGCTATAACGCTGTGGCAGATGATTGGGTCGGGATCACGCCGGGCACCGACGGACTGTTCATCCTGTCGATGATCCACTGCTTGATGAAAGCAGGTAAAATAGACCTGCACTATCTGGCCCAATACACAGACGCCGCCGTGCTCATCAACGGCGATGAGAAATCCCCCGAATTCGGCCTCAAACTGCGCGACGACAATGGCAAAGAGCTGGTCATCGACCGTACGACGGGCAAGCTTACGCCCTACGATCAGAAGGGCGTAAAACCCGATCTGGCCGCCACCATGCGCGTGGCCGGCGTCACCCACCGCCCTGTCTTCCACCAGATGGCGGACATGTACCTCGACGAACAATACGCCCCCGAAGCTGTCGCCGAACGCTGCGGCATCTCCGCCCAGCGCATCCGCACATTGGCCGCAGAACTCGCCCGCGTCGCCTTTGACGAGGCATTCGAGCTTGAGCATGAATGGACTGACTTCCGCGGCGAGCATCATAAGACGATGACAGGCCGCCCCGTTTCCTTCCACGCCATGCGCGGCATCTCGGCCCATGCCAACGGGTTTCAGACCTGCCGCGCGCTGCACACGCTGCAAATCATCCTCGGCACCGTCGAAGTACCCGGTGGCTTCCGCTTCAAACCACCTTACCCCAAACCTGCAACCGCTCACCCCAAGCCACATTGCAAAGTCACCCCCAACGCACCGCTCGACGGCCCGCACCTCGGGTTTGTGCACGGCCCCGATGATCTTGCGCTCAAGGAAGACGGCACACCCGCGCGCATCGACAAAGCCTTCACATGGGAAAACCCCATGTCGTCCCATGGCCTGATGCACATGGTGATCTCAAACGCCCACGCAGGTGATCCCTACAAAATCGACACGCTCTTTATGTACATGGCCAACATGTCGTGGAACTCGTCGATGAACACGACAGGCGTTCAGGACATGCTAACAGACCGCGACGAGAGCGGCGAATACGTCATCCCGCGCATCATCTACTCCGATGCCTATAGCTCCGAAATGGTCGCCTACGCCGATCTGATCCTGCCCGACACGACGTACCTTGAGCGGCACGATTGCATCTCGCTCCTCGACCGCCCGATCTGCGAAGCAGACGCCGTGGCCGACGCCATCCGCTGGCCCGTGGTAGAGCCTGACCGCAACGTAAAAGGCTTCCAATCTGCCCTCTGCGATCTGGGCGCACGTCTCGGCCTGCCTGCCTTTACCAACGATGACGGATCCCAGAAATACGCCGATTACGCAGACTACATCGTCAACCACGAACGCCGCCCCGGTGTCGGCCCCTTGGCTGGCTGGCGCATGGGGGAGCAGGGCCTGCAAGGCGGGCGCGGTGACGTGAACGAGAGCCAGCTCGACAACTACATCGCCAACGGCGGCTTCTTCGTCGAGCATATCCCAGACGGCGCCAACTACTACAAACCATGGAATGCAGACTATCAGGACTGGGCCGTGAAAATGGGCCTCTATGACAGCCCTCAACCCTACCTCTTCAGCCTCTATTCAGAGCCGATGCGCAAATTCCAACTCGCCGCCGAAGGGCACGGCGAGCGTCAGCCACCCGACCACCTGCGCGCGCGGATCAAAGAGAAAATGTCGCCCCTGCCAATCTGGTACGAAACTGACCAACAAGGCAACGAAGGCTTCACCATCACAGCCCTCACCCAACGCCCCATGGCAATGTACCACAGCTGGGGCAGCCAGAACGCATGGCTGCGCCAACTGCACGGCCGCAACCCGATGTACCTGCCCTCCAACCTGATGCGCGAGCACAACCTCCAAGACGGCGACTGGGCCGAGATCACATCGCCGCATGGCGCAATCACCGTGCCAGTGATGGAAATGGCAGCCCTGAACGCCAACACAATCTGGACATGGAACGCCATCGGCAAACGCAAAGGCGCATGGGCGCTGGATGAAAAAGCACCAGAAGCCACCAAAGGCTTCCTGCTCAACCACCTCATACACGAATTGCTACCGCCTAAGGGCGACGGCCTGCGCTGGGCCAACTCCGACCCGATCACAGGACAGGCGGCGTGGTTCGACCTCAAGGTCGCACTCAAGAAAGTCGCAGCACCTGCGGATGCACAGTCTCAACCCAGCATGCCACCGATCACATCACCAGTGGGCAAAGGCCCCTCCGAACTTAAATGGAAGGTCGGCCAATGACACAACTGCCCACCCATACCGAAAAGAAACTCGGCCTCGTCATTGATCTGGACACCTGTGTCGGCTGTCATGCCTGCGTGATCTCCTGCAAAGGCTGGAACACCGAAAACTATGGCGCTCCACTATCTGACCAAGACCCCTACGGCGCGGACCCGTCCGGCACTTTCCTCAACCGCGTACACAGCTATGAGGTCCAGCCCGCCCAAGGCGACGCCCAACTCATCCACTTCCCCAAATCCTGCCTGCACTGCGAGGACGCCCCTTGCGTCACCGTCTGCCCCACAGGGGCCAGCTACAAACGCGTCGAAGACGGCATCGTGTTGGTGAACGAGAGCGACTGCATCGGCTGTGGCCTGTGTGCATGGGCCTGCCCCTACGGTGCCCGCGAAATGGACGCTGCTGAGGGTGTGATGAAGAAATGCACCCTCTGCGTGGACCGAATCTATAACGAGAAACTCCCCGAGGTGGACCGAGAGCCGTCCTGCGTGCGTACCTGCCCGTCCAATGCCCGCCACTTCGGCGATCTGGGCGATTCAGACTCAGATGTGAGCAAACTGGTAGCCGAGCGCGGCGGCATGGACCTCATGCCAGAGCAGGGTACCAAACCCGTCAACCAATACCTGCCCCCCCGCGTCAAAGACCGCTTGGCCCAGGACGAGGAACAGATCGACATCCTCGCGCCTTACCTCGCGCCTGTCGCAACCGAGACCAAAGGCTTCCTGAGCTGGCTCGACAAAACGCTGGAGAAACTCTGATGCATCCCGCACCATCCGTCATCTTCTTCTCCACCTTCTCTGGTTTGGGCTTTGGCCTGCTGATCTTCCTTGGCCTCGGCATGCCTGCAACCACTGGGTTCAACGCCTTTATCTTCTTCACCATCGCCTATCTTCTCGCCGTCGGCGGCTTGATCTCCTCCACTTTCCACCTCGGCCACCCTGAGCGCGCACTCAAAGCGTTCAGCCAATGGCGCAGCAGCTGGCTCTCACGCGAAGCATGGTGCGCGGTCGCTGCCCTCGTCCTCATGGCGATCTACGGCGCAGGGCTGGTGTTCTTCGGCCAACGCTGGACCATTATCGGCCTGCTGGGCGCGCTCGCATCGCTCGGCACCGTCTTCACCACCTCCATGATCTACGGCCAGCTTAAAACAATCCCCCGCTGGAACAGCCCGCTGACACCCGCCAACTTCATCTCGCTGTGCATCGCTGGCGGTGCATTGATGGCAGGTCAAACCACAGCGGCAATCATCCTGCTGGCCATCGCAGGGGCAATCCAAGTCGCCACATGGCTGCGCGGCGACACCGCCTTCGCAGACAGCGGCACCACAATGGCAACAGCAACAGGCCTCGGCAATATCGGCGCTGTCCGCGCGTTTGAGCCACCGCACACAGGCACCAACTACCTCCTGCGCGAATTCGTGCATGTGATTGGCCGCAAACACGCGCAAAAACTCCGCATCATCGCAATCGTCCTGATGGCCGTCCTACCCATCCTGTTCCTGCTGGTCCCCTTCAACCACTTCATGGCCCTCTTCGCTGTGGTCGCTCACATTGGCGGTGTCCTTACCGCGCGCTGGCTCTTTTTCGCGGAGGCAGAACACGTTGTCGGCCTCTATTACGGAAAACGTTGAACCTTGCTGACATAACAATTCGCGCTGCAGTTGCAGCAGATACGAAAGCTATGTCAGCCTTGGCCTACCGCGCCAAAAAATCCAACGGCCACAGTGAACAGGCGATGGAGAAGTTTGCAGACGGCCTACGCGTCACACCGAACACATAAAATGCTGCCGCTTTTGGGTCGCCGAAAAGCAGCGGGAGATTATCGGCGGCATCGCCCTCGAAGTGCTGGAGCGTGGCAGAGGCGAGGTTCGCACCTTCTTCATCGCACCAGAGCATCAGGGCCGCGGCATCGGTAAACGATTGCTAGTGGCACTGGTCACCATCGCCCATACCCAAGTGTGGAACGTCGGGGATCTTTGACTCAATCGATTTCGAAAACCTCAGAAAACCGCCATTTCGCGTCATTCAATTCTGACCCAAACGTCAAGCATTTCTGACCTCAATCCAGAATTTTCTATACGCACTACCTGCCCTCCAAAAAAGGGCAGGGTTTTCTGGCAGCCTAGGATCTTAATCGGCAAGCGCGTGAGTTGCTTGTCTACTCAACAATCAAGCCCGCATTCACTTGTCGCCTCTACGAGTTAACTTGCAGAGACTTTTTCCGACGCACCATTCGTATCACAATCGGCACATGATCCGAGATGTCGCGTGTGAAATCTTGTACGCTTTTATCCAAACGAACAATCACAGCATCATCCCCGCTGATCGGTGACAGAGTGACATCATCCGAAACAACAATATGGTCGATGAGCGATCTGTAACGATCACCGATGTATGATAATGCACCCTCTTCCGCATCATCAGCGGTCAATGTGAAAAGATCCGGAGCATCTGTTAATCCGCTCAGAACATCGGTGCTGAGAGTTTCATTCAAATCCCCCCCAATACGACCGGTAGCTTTTCGGTCGCGCGGATGTCCTCAATCACTTCGGCCAGAATTGTTGCAGCCAACCTACGCCGTGCCTGGCTTTCTGGATCACCAAACGCCTTAAGATGCGCTGAAATAATGATAAATTCGACAGGGTCACCAGCCTTGTTGTCACGACCCGTTTTGGCCGCGATCTTCACATGGGCAACAAGCGGCCTGCGTGGAAATGCGCTGCGTCCAGAGCCTGTTTCAGCGGACCATGCGCTTTTGTTCCGATCCATGATGGCTTTGGACAGAGTAACTTCCGTCGTGTCCATATCGTAAAGAACCGCTAAATCCTGGCGGCCACGCACATTGAGATACGCGAAATCATATGCGTATCCCAAACCTTGAAGTGCGGTCTTAAGTCGATCCATTGCGCCTCGTTGAACTTCGATCAGCCCAAGAGCATCAAGGGACATGTGCCCGATGACTTTAGCGACCTGTTCCACACGATTGTCACTGATAGAGTCGTTGAAATGCTCGATATTCCAGAATCCTATATCGGCGAAATCCTGTGACCCCCTGAATTCCGGCACTTCGACTTCGTGAGGTCCGTTGCCGGAAATACCTGCGATGTCAAAGAAGCCAAGATGGGGTGAGCTATCTGGGATTGTCTGGAGTAATTCAAAAAGAAGCGGAGACGAGGTTGCTTCGTTTTGTTGCTGGTTGATCAGATGCGACACGATCGCGGCCATCCGAACGCCTTCGTTTGTGGTTTCATCTCCTTCGATCCAGCCTGCGTGATGAAGTGCAACCAAGTCCCAGCTGTTATTGAAGACTGGCGATCATGACGACCCCGGCTCTGTATCAGTCACATACCAGACGACCTTATCCTTAATGCGTTTGACGTCATTGTTGTGGAGCGCGACCTCTTTTTTGCGCCCGCGCGGATGCTGAACAATATTGACCATTTCTCCGCGTGTAACCGTGGCAGGGCTGCGCAAAAGTGGAATGGGGTCGATAGAGCCAAGACCCGCACTTTGGATAGCGACAATCGTAAAATCCAGCTCTTTGGAGGTCACGAAAAACCTGTCGGGGTCAAAGTTTGCCACAATGGTTTTTGCACCCTCTTGGAACTGGAACTCTGCCGTGGCTGTCGCCGCCTCTTCTACCGTAGCAATCACATGATTATTGGTCATGATCAGATCACGTGTCCCAATCATGAAGCCCGTCCCAAAGCCGCCTGTCAGATTAATCCGGCAAACTGCCGCTGCGGCACTGGCACCTTTGGCAAGAAAACTTGCCGGTAGAAAATCAGCACCCCCTGATATTTTCTCAAAGTGAGATGAGATGTCCGCCTCGAATTGCTTACGATCTGCCTCCTCGGTCGTTGGTACCAACTCGAGATTCAACAACTCACGGGTCCGGTGATCTACCAATTGCCTCAAGGCAGCGGGTTCAAGGTCTTTGGCGTCGGCGATCATCATCTCTTTGCCTGGTGACCTCGGGGGCTTCACGCTCCGTTCCAGCTGGTCAGCTGGCCCAAATAGATCATCGATCAAGTTCCGAAATTTATGGGCTACGTTACTGCACCCAGGACGATTTGGACGCAATTCGTCGCGCCATTCATCCTTGTCCACGGCCCCGACTGTGTTGACGCGGAAAACCTGTCCTGGAAATTCGGCCGCGAGATCAACCAAGCCCTGATTGAAGCGATCAATCATGATCTTCACAATGTCGGCCTGAAGCCCTTCGTCTTTGATCTTTAGCGCAGACATAGGCCTACACTGCCATTTTCCCTTCGCAGGTTGCGAGTAGTCATAGCCATGACAGATGATTTTAAGCGCAGGGAATTCTTCCGTCACTTGCGTGAAGATCGTGCGATAGACATTCAAAACCTCTTTAAGGCGGGATGAAAACTGATCGTTAGGATAGTCTTTAGCGGCTCTTCCCGCTTTGAACGGATGTAGAGTGGTTTTCACACGCCCGTCGCCCAGCAGATCATTGCCACCACCGCTCATTAACAAGACATGCGGTTTCTCCGTGCGGATCGCACTAAGAATTTCGTCCTGATCCAACATGTCAGAAACCAAATCACCGGCAACACCAAGACTATAGATCGCATATTCATCGAACAAATGGTCGATAACATCCTTCAGAAGGAACGGGTATTGAAACCAGGAATCTCCTTCGGACACGACCCGTAAGCCCGACCAACCTGCGTCAATCTTCTTGCGGTATTTCCTTTGGCGACGCCTCTTATCCCAAGCATTGAAGGCTCGCATAGCGACATCCGCTTCAAGTCCCTCATCATCAACCACTGAGCTATCAATTCGGATTGAGGGCGAAAAGGCGCTAAGCTCGGTAGTGTCTTCTTCAAGATACTGGGCAATTTACTCGTCTGGAATATCGAGGTCTCGCATCATCGCACGGAGTTCGGAGAGGGTAATTTTCTGGGTCATAATAACACCTAAATTGACTAACTAAAAATATGAGGGTTGTTCGGTAAAAAACTCCGAATGACTCCCTACCCTGAGATTAGTAGCAAAAATTCGCTAAAAATGCACGTTTAGAAAGACCTTTCGAGGTCGGGAGCATTGGCATCAAAACCAAATCGAATGCCGCGTGTGATCCCGATCCCAATTATTCACTTCGACATCAGGGCTTGGATCTGGGGGTATTCGTCCGCGCGTTTCAGCCCCATAGTTTGTCTCATTTGTTGCAGTAAATGCTATAAAAGAAGCGGCATCTGAAGTGGTCCGGCAAAACTGGACAGCGTGCTAAGATGTATCCAACACTGACGACAGGATACAAAAATGACGAAGAGACGCAGTTTTTCGGACAAGTTTAAGGCCACCTTAGCGCTTGAAGCGCTTCGTGGAGACAAGACGGCGCAAGAGATTGCGGCCAAGCACAAGGTGCATCCAACGCAGATAGAAACATGGAAACGGCAGGCGATTGATCACTGCCCGGCAGTGCATTGAAAATGCACGAGAGGGGGCCTGACTGGAGTGTTCTCTGACAAGATCCGGAGAGCGGAA
>CAWVWS010000073.1:0-13722 GCA_963933905.1 uncultured Sulfitobacter sp. | reverse complement strand
CCGAAGTTGAAGGCGAAGTCAAAAACATCACCGAATTCGGTCTGTTTGTTGGCCTTCCCGGCGACATCGACGGCATGGTTCACCTCTCTGATCTCTCATGGGACCAGCGCGGCGAAGACGCCATTCAGGACTACCGAAAAGGTGATATGGTTCAGGCCGTTGTCTCCGAAGTCGACGTCGAGAAGGAGCGCATCTCGCTCTCCATCAAAGGCATCGGTGGCGACAAGTTCGCAGAAGCAGTGGGCGGCGTGAAGCGCGGTTCCGTTGTAACTGTGGCTGTGACCTCCATCGAAGATGGCGGCATCGAAGTGGAATATGAGGGCATGAAAGCCTTCATTCGCCGCTCCGATCTGTCCCGTGACCGTGCAGAGCAGCGCCCAGAGCGTTTCTCGGTTGGCGACAAGGTTGATGTGCGCATCACCAACGTCGACGCAAAAGCACATCGTCTGGGCGTCTCGATCAAAGCGCGTGAGATTGCAGAAGAGAAAGAGGCTGTTGAACAGTATGGCTCCTCCGACTCCGGTGCGTCCTTGGGTGATATCCTCGGCGCGGCGCTCAAGCCTTCCGACGACTAACTTCAAAAGGGCACTTGCCCGTTTGTAAGAATTGGCCTTGCGCAGATTTGCGTGGGGCCTTTTTTTGGCGAATCGGCTTCAAACAGGATTATTACTAATCTGGCTTAACTTTCAAAAATTCAGATTAGTCTCCTCTGGGTTGTGCTGATTCTCGACGATTCGCCTGATTGAGGCAATAAAATGCTCGAATTGGTCGTTTCAGTCACTTTGCGTGGGCGGGGAATTTTCCTATAGTGGCGGCATAATGACGCAAATAATTGCGGGGGGAGACTTAGATGATCCGGTCAGAATTGATCCAGAAGATCGCGGACGACAATCCACATTTGTACCAGCGGGATGTCGAGCGGATCGTAAACACTATATTTGACGAGATAACGACAGCGATGTCCAAAGGGGACAGAGTTGAGCTTCGCGGCTTCGGCGCATTCTCGGTCAAGAAACGTGACGCACGGGTTGGACGCAACCCACGCACAGGTGAGACTGTTCATGTCGAAGAGAAACATGTACCGTTTTTCAAAACGGGCAAACTGCTCCGTGATAGGCTGAACGGGAATTCCTAATGCGCTACGTACGCTATCTCTGCATTGCTACCTTCGCGGTGGCCCTTGTTTCTGTTTCTCTGGCGAATCGTGGGATCGTATCTCTTCAGGTTCTGCCGACCGAAGTCTCCGGCCTGTTTGCCGTGAACCCTTCGATCGAGATGCCTCTCTTCATCGTGATCCTCGGCAGCATCCTCGCGGGTCTGCTGGTGGGTTTCGTTTTGGAATGGATTCGCGAATACGGTGAGCGTGCGGAAGCTGCGAAAACGGCCCGCGAAATGCGCCGCCTCCAGCGTGAACTGGACAAGCTCAAAGCGGAAAAGCACGAAGGCAAAGACGAAGTTCTGGCTCTGCTCGACAAAGCCAGCTAAGCAATCATGCCCAGCGACATTTCGGTCAAAATTTGCGGACTGCGCGATGCCGCAGGCGTCGATGCCGCTGCCCAAGCGGGCGCGCGCTACGTCGGGTTTGTGTTCTTTCCTAAATCCCCGCGCCATCTGGATATTCCCGAGGCCACAGCCCTTGCAGCACACGTTCCCATGGGCATCTGCAAAGTGGCCCTGACCGTCAATGCCAACAACGCCATGCTCGATGCGCTGACCGCTGCTGTCCCTCTCGACATGCTGCAACTCCACGGCTCCGAGAGTGTTGAGCGTGTCGCCGAAGTCAAAGCCCGCTACGGTCTGCCTGTGATGAAAGCCATCGGCGTGGGAGAGCGTGCCGATCTGGCCCAGCTTGACGCCTACGCTGGTGTCGCCGACCAACTCCTCGTTGATGCCAAGCCGCCCAAAGGCGCTGATCTGCCCGGTGGCAACGGTCTGGCCTTCGACTGGACGTTCCTGCAAAACCGCGTCTGGCGCGCGCCTTGGATGCTGGCTGGCGGTCTGACCCCACTCAATGTGGCCGAGGCGATCAAACGCACAGGTGCACGGCAGGTCGATGTCTCCTCTGGCGTTGAGAGCAGCGCAGGCGTCAAAGATGCCGCCCTGATCCATGCCCTTGTGAACGCTGCCCTTAACGCCTGATTAACCATCCTCGGGCACCCTGCGGTGATGCCACAGGCTTCGCTCCCCCCATGCACCAGAACAATGGTTCCGCCACCTGTTCCGCGCCAAATTAGCGCTCGACGGCGGCGTGGTGCGCCGCAAGGTCCGCGATATGGAGCGGATGGTGGGCCGCGAGCGCTTTTATGTCGAGCTGCACCGCCGCGGCTTCTCCGCAGTCGAGAACGCTGGCCAAGTGATCGTTTTCTGCAATTCTGATCCAGTACGCATGACCGTCGCCCCCGCCAAATCCTCGCGCAGGATTTGAGCACAAACTCTCACCCGAGAGTTTGACCCCCGCCGCGATACTTTGGCTTCTTTACCATTTGGCGCGTGGGCGGTACTGCTGTGCGTAACAAATACATGAAAGAAAGATACACAATGCCAGACGATCTTTTTAACAGCTTCATGAATGGCCCCGACGAGAATGGCCGCTTTGGCGAATTCGGCGGCCGCTTTGTCTCCGAGACGCTGATGCCGCTGATCCTCGAGCTTCAGGCCGAGTATGACAAAGCCAAAACAGACGAAACATTCTGGGCCGAGATGGACGATTTGTGGGAGCATTATGTGGGCCGTCCCAGCCCGCTCTACCACGCGTCCCGCCTGACCGAAGAACTCGGCGGTGCCAAAATCTACATGAAGCGCGACGAACTGAACCACACAGGCGCGCATAAGATCAACAATGTGCTGGGCCAGATCATCCTTGCCCGCCGCATGGGCAAAAAACGCATCATCGCCGAGACCGGCGCAGGCCAACACGGTGTGGCCACTGCAACCGTCTGCGCCAAATTCGGCCTCAAATGCGTCGTCTATATGGGCGCCCATGATGTCGAGCGTCAGGCCCCCAACGTCTTCCGCATGCGCCTTCTGGGCGCTGAAATCATCCCTGTCACCTCAGGCCGTGGCACGCTCAAGGACGCCATGAACGATGCCCTGCGCGACTGGGTCACAAACGTGCGCGATACCTTCTATTGCATCGGCACAGTGGCAGGCCCACACCCTTACCCCGCCATGGTCCGCGATTTCCAAAGCATCATCGGCAAGGAAGTCCGCACCCAAATGGAGAAGGCCGAAGGCCGTTTGCCCGATACGCTCATCGCTGCCATCGGCGGCGGCTCCAACGCCATGGGCCTCTTCTACCCCTTCCTCGACGACAAAGAAGTAAACATCATCGGTGTTGAAGCTGGCGGCAAAGGCGTGAACGCCAAGATGGAGCATTGCGCCTCCCTCACAGGCGGTCGCCCGGGCGTGCTACACGGCAACCGCACCTACCTGCTGCAAGATGACGATGGCCAAATCCTCGAAGGCTTCTCGATCTCCGCAGGCCTCGACTACCCTGGCATCGGGCCAGAACATGCATGGCTGCACGACATTGGCCGCGCAAAATACGTCTCGATTACCGATGTCGAAGCACTGGCCGCCTTCCAGAAATGTTGTGAGCTTGAGGGTATCATCCCCGCGCTTGAGCCGTCTCATGCGCTGGCCCATGTGATCAAGATTGCACCAACCCTGCCAAAGGATCACCTGCTGGTGATGAATATGTGCGGCCGTGGCGACAAGGATATCTTCACCGTCGCCCGTGCGCTCAATTTTGAGATGGGCGAATTCGCTTAATCAGCGGGTCAGTTCCAGAATATCAAAATCACTCTCATTGACGGGCGCGGGGAACATCAACCGCGCCCGTCTGTCCGAGATACGCTCGAACACTGCCACATCAGGGGTGATCGTCCCGCTGCCCTCAAACGCAGGGTCCAGATCAGCGTAATTCTGCGGCTCTTCCGACGCGACATAGCCCACCCCCAGATAGACCGCGCGCCCCTCGCGCATCTCGATCCGCCCCGAGGTGCGTTGCGAGCCTGACAGTTTTTCAAAAACCACGCCGGTATTGTCCAAACTCATGCGGCATTTGAAATTGCTATAGACGACCAGCCGCGGCGCGCCCCCCAGCTTCATCGTGCGGCACTTCCACTCGCCATTGAGGGAGGGGTCAAAGGCAACCTGCGGCACACCAGCCAATGCGCCACTCAACGCAGCCACATCACTTGCCTCACCCTGCGCCATAGCCTCTAGGAGCGCTGTCCCTGCCAACCGCTCGAAACGGTCCAGACGCGCCTGCTCCTGTGGCCTGATCTCTTGGGCCACAGCCCCGCCAGCAATCAGCATGCCTAAACCCGCGATAAACGCAGCTTTCATCCCTCGTTCTCCAAGGCATGCTTGCGCAAAACGTCCAATGGCACCACGTCCAGCGCCCGCATATGCGTCGCCGCCAGATGCACTCGCGGCCCGCACCCTTCCTCTGCTGCCTGCATGAACCTTCCCGCACACAGGCACCACGGATCACCGGGTTTCAGCCCCGCAAAACTGAACGCAGGCTGCGGCGTGGAAAGATCGTTGCCAACATATTTGGAAAACGCCAAAAACTCCGCTGTCATAACTGCGCAAACCGTATGGCTGCCCTGATCCGCAGCACAGGTGTTGCAATGACCGTCTCGGAAAAAGCCGGTCACAGGATCGGTCCCGCAGAGGGCCAATTCACCGCCCATAACATTGATACTCTCGTCAGGTTCCATGCACTCTCTCCTCAAATACCATCCGCAATCGCACGGAAAATCGCTACGTTTTCATCTGCCACACCCTCATCGCGAAACTTGCGATCGGCCGCATTGGTCGCAATCACAACACCCCGCGCACGGTTCACATAAACATATTGCCCGTAAATCCCGCGCGCCATGAATTCACCCGCAATGGCAGCTTTGGGAATCCACCACTGGTAGCCATATCCGATTTCGCCCTCGGCTGTTGGCGCAGAAGGTGCAGTGGAGGCCGCAACCCAGTCAGCAGGCACAATCTGCCGCCCGTTATATTCCCCGTTTTGCAAAAACATCTGACCCATCCGCGCATAGTCGCGCGTGGTGAGGTTCAACCCGCCCAGCACAAACGCCGTGCCAAACCCGTCCGTCAGGTAATAGGGCTCCCGTTCCAGCCCCATGGGGGCCACGACCTTCTCGCTCAGCAACTCTGCAATAGGCCGAGCGGTCGCCTCGCGCACGACCATCGACAGGATATGCGTATCAATCGAGACATATTTCCATCCCTCACCCGCAGGCGCAAAAGTCTCCGTCAGACCGCTGGCAAAGTCGTCCATGCTCCCGCCAAGGGCCAGCACACGCCCCATGCGGTTGATGTCAGAGGATTGATCCAGATAATCCTCGTCAAAGGTGACACCGCTCGCCATGTTCAACACATTGCGGATGGTGGCTCCATCATAGGCACCACCCTTGAGGGTAGGCGCATATTGCACCACAGGATCATCAATCGACCCGATCGTGCCGTCCTCCAGCAACACCCCCACCAAAGCCGAGAGATAGCTCTTGGCCACTGACCACGAGATACGCAAATCCTCGGGCGCTGTTCCCTTGTAGTAGCTCTCATGCACAATCTCGCCGTCCTTGAGCACGACAAGCGCGGTCACATCCCGCGCGGTAGTCCAGTCTGCGACTTGCGGCGGCAGGGCAGCATCGGCCCCATACAGCAACTCTGCTGTGGGCCCATTGCCCCGCGAGACAGGCGAATTCAGAAACGCAGCATCCATATTCGAAAAGTTGCTCACGATCTTCTCCTCCGAGAAGAGCGAGTTCACCGCCAGCAGCCGCGTGATTTGTTCGCGCTGCCAAAACCCTACGACAACTGCCGCGAGTACCAGCATCACAACAATGCGAATGAGCCATTTTCCAAAGGTGCGCATGGGGGGTATCCTAGGTTAAGAAGTCACTCATTCAAACATGGGCGCAAAGGCAGGTACAGCACAAGCCCACCGCAAGCTCAGGCCGTGGCGTCATGCTGCCATTCGATCCAGCGCCTGTGAAAATCCGCACGCCCCAGCATCAAGGTGATATCACCCGGCCACATCCGCAAGGTAACGGCAGCACCTACACCGCCCGTGGTATCGCCGTCACTCTCCATCGCGAGCCACGCGAGCGGGCGCTCGGGCGTTGCGCGCTTGCCTGCGGCTTCGATCATGGCCGTTCCACGGGCCTGCACATCGCGTGGGAAATACTGCCATGCCACAGAATGCTGAATCAGATGCAGGTGCTTTTGCGGCGCGGCAGACAGGCGCGTGCCGAGCCAGTCAATGGCGTCCCCGCGGTCAATCTGCGCCGTCATGATAGAGGCCGCTGCGCGGGTCAGCGACAGCCGCTGGGGCTGGTCTGGCCACAGATATGCCGTGATCCGCAGCAGGTGGTCCCTGCGCTGCGGATCAAGCGGGTTGAGGTCCACGCCCTTGCGCGATGCAATGCGCGGCTCGGACTTCAACGGGGCAGGGCCGCGCCATTCAGGACTGAGCGACAGCACAGGCACATCAGGCCCATACCGTTTGCCACCCACATCCAGCGCATAGTGATCCCACATGAGGTTCAGCCCACCACTTGCCCCCAACTCACTCAGATAGAGAGGCAGGGGAAACTGCGCCACAGCCACCCGCGCGCCTGCAATCAGCGCGGCAGAGCGGCGCACCTCATTGGTCTGCGGCGGGCTTTCCACCCAGTCCAGCAGAAAATCGCTATGCGTCACAAGAGCGGCGAGCACAGCATCGCGCAGCGCGACATCATCAGGAGTATGCGGTGGATACACCGCCATAAGAACCGCATCGCGCTGGGTCAGGACCAGTGCATGAAGCCCGCCTGCAATGCGCTAAGGCAGCGAATGACCCGCAGGACCGATATCGCCCCCAAAACTTGCAAATTTGCGCGCAATCGCAGTGTCCATTGGCCAGTGATCGGCCAAAAGCGTCAGCAACCGCGCCATAAACGGACTGTCCAAAGCGGCGCAGGAGGTCGCCTGATGACGAAACGCGTCAAGCAGTATCATTTGAATCGCCCCAGCAGCTTTTGCAGCGGGCTTTGCGGTTCAGCCTCCTTGGGCGGCGCGTCTTGGGCCACTTTCGCAGCGGCAGGCTTTGCAGGTCCCTTGGTCCCCGTGGAGGGGCGTGCAGGGGCCGTGCGCAGGCTCACTGCATTCATGAACTTGGCGTTGTCGCCCTCGGCCAGATGCGCCGCACCGTCACTGATCCCGCGTAGCACGTCATCAAGCCAATCGGCCTCCGCCTTGGCAAAATCACTCAGCACATATCCCGCTACGCGGTCCTTATGCCCTGGATGCCCCACGCCCAGACGCACACGGCCATAGTCAGGCCCAAGATGACTGTGGATCGAACGCAGGCCATTATGCCCCGCATGCCCGCCGCCCATCTTGAACTTCACTTTGCCGGGCGCGAGGTCCAGCTCGTCGTGCAGGACAACCACATCCTCCGGCTCCAGCTTGTAAAACCGCATCGCCGCCGCAACACTGTCGCCGGATTTGTTCATAAAGGTCTCGGGGCGCAACAGAACGGCGCGGGTGCTGCCAAAACGTCCCTCGCTCAAACTGCCCTGAAACTTGGATTTCCACGGGCCAAAATCATGATCCGCCGCAATCTGCTCCACAGCCATAAAGCCGATATTGTGGCGGTTGCGCGCGTATTTGGCACCGGGATTGCCAAGACCTACAATGAGTTTCATGTGCTGCTCCGTTGCTTGTCCCGCATCATATGGAGCGCGCGCGGCAGCGTCCAGCGACAGTGGCGGTCAGGGCGTGCCGTGGGCGATAAAATGCGCCGCATCAAAGGGCTTTAGGGCAATGTCTTGCGGCAGAGGATAAAGCGCACCGCCCTCGACCTGACCATCAGCATTCCACACAATACGCAATTGCACGCCCTCGCGCAGATAGATCAGCGCAGGGTAGTAGGGCAAAGAAACCAGATTGTGCGGATCATGAGCGGCTATAAATGCCCTGCGCTGCAACCTCCTGCGGTTGCTCAGAACCCGCAGATAGACCGCAATCACTACAACCAACGGCAGGGCAGCAACCAATAGATCGACAAGAATGGCTTCGGCGGTTGTTGGCACTAGGCCAAACAAACGTGACGCGCCTTTTGTGACACGGACAAAAGTGATCACCAGCGCCAGATAGATCAGCGTGGCAGGCACAAAAACAGCAGCCCAAATCACGCCCTGTCCAGAAACCTGCCGAAGGCTTTTCCCGATGCTCGGGCCTGAGGGGCGTCTTGATCTCATAGTTTAAGTTACCGCTTTAAGCTTGCAGTGTGAAAAGGAATTATCAGACAACGAAAACGGGGCCGCCCCGAAAGGCGACCCCGTTCAATCCTGTAGCAAAACGTCGAAGATTACTCTTCGCCGCCTTCTGCTGGCGCTTCTGCTGGTGCTTCTTCGCCTTCTTCATCATCACCCGACGAGACGAGTGCGGATGGTGCAGAAACCTGCGCGATCACAAAGTCGCGGTCGATGACAGGCTTGGAACCTTCTGGCAGCTTGACGCTGGAGATGGTGATGTTGTCGCCAACTTCCAAATCAGTGATGTCCACAACGATGCTTTCAGGAATGTCGGCAGCCGTTACAACCAGTTCGATTTCAGGGCGCAACACGTTAAGCGTGCCACCCTTCTTGAGGCCAACACATTCGTCTTCGCCAGTGATCTCGACGTTGATGAACAGGTTGATCTTTGTGGTACGCTTCAGGCGCATGAAATCGACGTGCGTTGGCAGGTCTTTTACAACGTGGCGCTGAACGTCGCGGCAGATAACGCGGACGTCATCATGGCCTTCGACTTTGAGGTTGAACAAAGTCGCTTTGAAGCGGCCTTTGCGCAGCATCGTCAGCAGCTTGTTGAAATCCATCTGGATCGGCAGCGGGTCTGTGTCACCACCAAAAACAATTCCAGGAACCATGCCATCGCGGCGTGCCTGACGAGCGGCGCCCTTGCCTGTCCCCGTGCGTTCTTGAACTTCAAGATCTGGGATCTCTCCGGCCATAATAATTCTCCATAAATTAGGGCAAAGCGCCTCCAAGGCTGTCGCTTCGCGTGAAGTCGCGCAGATACACGGGAATCGCTGACTTGGGAAGCCTAAAACGTCTCAAAAAGGTGAGGGGACTGAAGGGGCGCTGCCCCGCCTTTGCCAAGGGCAAAGACTCCCCGGAGTTTTTTAGCAAAGCAGAGGGGGTATTTGTCAGATGTCAGTCATTAAATGGCCGCCGTTTTCCGTGACGCGGGCGTGCAAGGCGATCTCCTCTGCATAGCGCTGGTTGAACGCCGCCAATGTCTCTGGCGTGACAGGTGTGGGCGCAATTGGAGAGACATTTTGCGGCTTGAACGTGATCTCGCTCTGCATCCGTGCGCACAACCAGTCGCGCAAAACGGGCTGAGCCTCATAGGCAAACAGATGCCTGATGCCCAAGCGCCCCTGCCTGTTGGTGAGAAAGTTCAACTGCGTGCCAATGCGCGCCCAATCGGGTGGCCTGTCGGACATGACTGCGTTGAGGAACCCGTCAAAATCGACGTCCAGCGTTGCGGCGCGGTATCGGTACCAGCTGCGCAAATGCTCCAGCGGTGCGCGGATGACAGCCATCGTTTCGGGTGTCAGGTCATAGGATTGGTGCAAGAACGGTGCGATCTTGCGCTGGTAGTGCCCCACATTGGTGTGCTTGCGATGCTTGTAAAACGCAATATCCGCCCAGGGTTTCAGCGCCACTTCCATCGCCGTTGACCCTGTCTTAGGGGTCGAGAAAAGCACAAGGTTCTGCTTGGAGAATACCAGCATCAGTCCTGCCAGTCGCCCTCGAAATTCTTGGGCACCAGCAGGTTATGGCGACCCAGATCGGTGACCTTTGTCTCGCCGCACAGCGCCATGGTTGTATCAAGCTCTTTGTGGATCACTTCCAGCGCCCGCGTCACACCCGCCTGACCCATAGCGCCGAGACCATAGATAAAGGCGCGCCCGATGTAGGTGCCTTTTGCCCCCATCGCCATCGCTTTGAGCACGTCCTGACCCGATCGGATGCCGCTGTCCATATGGACCTCGATCTGATCGCCAACGGCGTCAAGGATGGAGGGCAGGGCGCGAATGGAACTCAACGCACCATCGAGTTGGCGACCGCCATGGTTGCTCACGATAATCGCGTCTGCGCCGACCTTCAGCGCCATCTTCGCGTCCTCCGCGTCAAGGATGCCTTTGAGGATCACTTTGCCGCCCCACTGCTCCTTGATCTTCGCGATCTTGCCCCAGTCGAGGGAGGGGTCAAACTGCTCGGCGGTCCATGCGCTCAGGTTGGACGCGTCCGAGATGTTCTCCACATGGCCCACGATATTGCCAAAGCTGCGGTTCTTGGTTTGCAGCATCTCGATGCCCCAGCGCCATTTGGTCGCGAGGTTGGCAATCGTCGAGGGGGTCAGCTTTGGTGGCGCAGTCAGGCCATTCTTGATGTCCTTATGCCGCTGGCCCAGAATTTGCAGGTCCAGCGTGATCACCAACGCCGAGCATTTGACGGCCCGCGCCCGCTCGATCAGGCGGCTGACGTAGTCCGTGTCGCGCATGGTATAAAGCTGGAACCAGAACGGCTTGTTCGTGGCCCCCGCCACATCCTCGATCGAGTTGATGGACATGGTCGACAGGGTGAAAGGCACGCCAAAGGCCTCCGCCGCCCGCGCGGCCTTAATCTCACCATCTGCATGCTGCATCCCCGTCAGCCCAACAGGGGCGAGGGCCACAGGCATCGCTACATCCTGCCCGATCATCTGGGTCGCTGTGCTGCGCCCCGACATATCCACCGCTACACGCTGGCGCAGGCGGATCTGGTCAAAGTCCGATGTATTCTCGCGGAACGTCTGCTCTGTCCAACTACCGCTTTCGGCATAGTCATAAAACATCTTCGGCACGCGGCGGCGGTGGATGCGTTTGAGATCGTCGATGTTGGTTATTACGGGCATGATGGAATCCAGTCTGATTGGTTAGGTTTGTTTACCAATTTGACCGGCGCAGATCAACGCTGCATTTTACGCTTCGTCTGGGCCGCCTCTGGCAGCAATAGCGCTCAGGTTTCGCTTTATCTGGTGTGGCGCGCGTCTGCTGTGGCTCCCGACCGACCAATACAACCCATTGCAAAAATTAGGAACTGTTTCCAAGCGTGTCGTAAATGGACATGTTTGGACGCTCCTGGATGCCTAGGTTTGATCTGATATTTCTAGGAGGCAGTGATGCAAACCAAGACCAAACCCAATGTGATTTTAATCCTTGCGGACGACATGGGGTTTGCAGATCTGGGTGTGACTGGCTCCGAAATCCACACGCCCAACATTGATGCGCTCGCCAAGGGCGGTGTCATGCTGTCTGCAATGTACAACTGCGCCAGATGTTGCCCCACACGCGCGTCATTGCTGACTGGCCTTTATCCGCATAACGCTGGTGTTGGTCATATGGGTGCGAACCTCGGTACCCCCGCGTACCAAGGGTTTCTACGCAACGACAGCGCCACGATTGCGGAGCATTTACGGGCAGACGGATACCGCACGCTTATGTCCGGCAAGTGGCATGTCGCCGGTGACTTTGAAGCGCGTAACATCGACAGTTGGAAAGTGGGCGAGGTGGAGCACCCGACGCCGCGCCAACGGGGCTTTGACCATTTTTATGGCATCATGGACGGAGCCACGCATTTCTTCTCGCCACACTACATGCTGGAAGATGACAGCCGCGTCGAAGTTGTGCCTGACGATTTTTACTTCACTGATGCGATCACCGACAAAGCCATCGGAATGATCGAGGGCGCTGTTGAGGATGAAAAGCCGTTCTTTTTGTACCTCGCGCATACGGCACCCCACTGGCCCCTTCATGCGCATCCCGAAGACATAGCAAAGTATGACGGTGTCTATGCCAAAGGTTGGGACCACACGCGCACTGCGCGCCATGAGCGGATGAATGGCAGTGACACCTTTCAACAGAATTGGGATATCTCACCGCGTGACGGCAGTGTCCACGGTTGGGAACATGAGGAAAGCAAGGACTGGCAAGCCAGCAAGATGGCGACTTACGCGGCCATGGTTGACCGTATGGATCAATCTATCGGCACGTTGATCGCAGCACTTAAACGGATGGGCCAGTTTGAAAACACCCTGATCATGTTCCTCTCTGATAATGGCGGCTGTGCGGAGTTTATGGCCGAGGATGGTTGGGCGCAGTTCTATCCCGATCACACGCATGACGGCAAAAAAATCACGATGGAGAATATCACTGATTTGCGCCCGGGGGATGCGCAGACTTTTCAAAGTTACGATAAACCTTGGGCGAATGTATCGAACGCGCCTTTCCGTTTGTTCAAGCACTACGTCCACGAGGGAGGCATCTCCACACCGTTAGTCGCTCATTGGCCCAAAGGTTTCACGCCTCGCACGAATGCACACGCTGCCTGCCATGTTGTCGATATCCTGCCCACGATCCTTGAGGCCACAGGATGCGCTTATCAAAGCGAAGTTGGCGGGCATGAAATCCAGCCGATGCAGGGTGAGTCGTTGATGGATTTGTTTAAGGGCGCCGATTGGGAACGCGAACAGCCCATAATGTGGGAACACGAAGGCAACGCGGCTATGCGGTTGGGCCAGTTCAAGCTTGTCCGCCAACACGGTCAAGCTTGGGAGCTGTACGACATGGAGGCGGATCGCACCGAGTTGCGGAACCTTGCAGGTATGAACCCCAAGTTGGAAGCCGCAATGGTCGCACAATATGCTGATTGGGCGGACAAAATAGGGGTGATGGAATGGGAAGAAGCACTGCCTAGGTTATTGGCCGCCTGGAACATGGACTCTGTTGACGGATAAACTCCAGCCCTCCCAAGAGAAAGACTATACGAGCGGCAGCTTTGTCTGCACGGCGGAAACGGCCGCGTTGGTTTGGTAGAAACCCTACCAGACTTATGTGACGGTATACTGCAGGTTAAAGTTCAGGCTGAATGGGCCCCGTCGCTCAGCGATTTCACAAAGGCCAGCACATCATACGTACTCTTACCCGCTGCGATCTGGCTCACGATGGCGGAGCCTACGACCACACCATCCGCCACTTGGGCAATTGCCTTTGACTTCTCGGGTGTGTTCACACCAAAGCCTACTACAACAGGCAGGCCGGTCGCCTCGCGAATGCGCGCAACGGCAGGTGATACATCGCCCGCGTCTGCTTCTGCCGCGCCAGTGATCCCTGTGATTGAGACATAGTAGACAAAGCCGGATGTGTTCTGCGCCACCCGCTTGAGACGGTTGTCATCGGTCGTAGGTGTCGCAAGGCGGATAAAGTTGATCCCCGCCTCTTGCGCGGGAATGCACAGCTCCACATCTTCTTCTGGCGGCAGGTCCACCACGATCAGCCCGTCAATTCCCGCTGCCTTCGCTGCCTTGAGGAACTTCTCCACGCCCATCGAATAAATCGGATTGTAGTAGCCCATCAGGACAATTGGCGTCGTATCATCACCCTTGCGGAATTTGGAGGCCAGCTCCAGCGTGCGCAACAATGTCATGCCACCATCAAGGGCCCGCTGCCCCGCCAACTGGATCGTGGGCCCGTCTGCCATCGGATCGGTGAACGGCAATCCCAGCTCGATGATATCCACACCCGCCGCAGGCAACCCGCGCACAATCTCCAGTGAGCGGTCAAAATCAGGATCTCCCGCCATCACATAAGACACAAAGGCC
>CAWVWS010000072.1:0-13807 GCA_963933905.1 uncultured Sulfitobacter sp. | reverse complement strand
TCCTTCCATTCCTGAGAAAGAATCGCACCATCAAACCATGGGATCAAACACCTAACCGACATCCAGAACCCCTATTACACCACCCGCTCGATCCTGTCGCAAAACGCCAACAACAGCTTGAAGCGCCTTGGGATACAGGACACTATGGCACTCATCCGCCACTACCCTCCCAGCTGAAAGCGCCCCCATGCCCTTAGATATCTGGCTCACTTTTGTTGCCGCAACTATCGCTCTGCTGCTGATCCCCGGTCCGACCGCGGTCCGACCGTGATGATTATTCTCAGCTCTGCGCTGTCCAAAGGGCGCTCTGTCGCTGTGGCCACTGCGGCGGGAGTGGCCTTTGGCGATCTGGTTGCCATGACTGCCTCACTGCTGGGATTGGGCGCACTGGTCCTCGCCTCTGCTACGGCCTTCACAGTGCTAAAATGGATCGGCGCAGTTTATCTCATCTATCTCGGGGTCAAGCTGATCCGTTCGGCCCCCTCGGACGGCCTCGACATGCCGCAAGCAGGTAGCATCACGCCCGCGCGGGTATTTCGCCACACGGCGGCTATCACTGCGCTCAATCCCAAAAGCATCGCGTTTTTCATCGCCTTTGTGCCGCAGTTCATTCAGCCCTCCGCGCCCCTGCTGCCACAGTTTGCGATCCTGATCACCACCTTCGTCACCCTTGCAGGGATCAACGCATTTGCCTATGCGCTGGCAGCGGACCGTTTGCGCAGCATCATCGCACGGCCCAGCATCATCACGTGGCTCACCCGCGCAGGCGGGGCCGCACTCATCACAATGGGTGTCCTTACCGCCACCCTGCGCCGGAGCACTTCATGAAAACTGTCGCCGACTACATCCGCACCATCCCCGACTTCCCGCATGAGGGGATCATGTTCCGCGATGTGACCACACTCTTTGCCGATGCATGCGGGTTTCGCATGGCCATTGACCAGATGCTGCACCCCTATGCAGGTATGCAGATTGATAAGGTCGTAGGGCTTGAGGCACGCGGTTTCATCATGGGCGGCGCGATTGCGCACCAGCTCAGCGTAGGCTTCGTCCCCATCCGCAAAAAAGGAAAACTACCTGGCAAGACGCTGAGCCAAGACTACACACTGGAATACGGCCAAGCGACGATGGAAATTCACGACGACGCAGTACAGCCAGGTGAAAAAGTGCTGGTTGTCGATGATCTGCTCGCCACAGGCGGCACGGCAGAGGCAGGGATCAAACTGCTCGAACGGCTCGGCGCCCAGATCGTCTCGACCAGCTTTATCATCGATCTTCCCGCCCTTGGTGGCCGCAAGAAACTTGAGGCCATGGGAATGGACGTGCAAATCCTCTGCGAATTTGACGGAAATTAAAGGCGGTCACTGAGGCTTTAGAACCGCACCGGGGTTCATAATGCCCAAGGGGTCCAGCCCCGCCTTGATCGCCCGCATCGCAGACAGCTTGGCAGGATCGCCATATGTCTCAAGGTCCGCCACTTTGAGCCGCCCGATCCCGTGCTCTGCCGAGATGGACCCGCCCAATTCATGGGTCAGGTCATGCAAGCACGCCTTGATCGCCTCGCGCTGGTTTTCATGATCCGCGCGCGTGCGGCCCTGTTGCGGGAAGATGTTGTAATGCAGGTTCCCGTCGCCGACATGGCCGAAACAGTTGATTCTGAAATCCCCCATCTTGGCCATACGCACGCCACCCTCGGTGATAAACTCCGAGATCGCACCCAGCGGGACGGAGATATCATGGCTGGAAACAGAGCCGATGCGGCGGTTCGCCTCTGGCAGGCTCTCGCGGATGGTCCAGAACTCGGCTGCCTGCGCATCGGATTGTGCGATAAGGCCGTCAGGCACCAGCCCCGCCTCGGAGGCCTCGGCAAACAGCGTCTCAAGCGCCTCTTGCGGGGCCATGCCTTCGGCCAGCCCCAATTCGATCAGCACGCACCATTCGGGCGGCGTCTCGAACGGCTGGCGCACATCGGGCATTGTCTCTGTCAGGAAATCAAACCCTTGACGGTGGATCAACTCAAAGGCACTCACCATCTCGCCAAACATGTTCCGCGCCATGCTCAGCAGTTTGAGCGCGGCATCAGGACCCTGCACCACCAGAATGGCCGTGCCAGTCTGCGCAGGCCGCGCAAAGAGCTTGAGCGCAGCCGCCGTGATGACACCCAGCGTCCCCTCGGCCCCGATGAGCAAATGGCGCAAATCATAGCCGGTGTTATTCTTGCGCAGGCGCGTGAGGCCATGCCAGATTTGCCCGTCCGCCAGCACCGCCTCCAGCCCCAGACATAGATCACGCGCATTGCCATAGCGCAGCACGCCTGTCCCACCTGCATTTGTCGCCAGATTGCCTCCGATCCGCGCCGAGCCTTGGGCGGCAAGGCTCAGCGGGAAAAGGCGGTCCACTTCCTCAGCAGCTTTTTGCACATCAGCAAGGATCACACCCGCCTCGGCCACCAGCACGTTTTCATCGGCATAGATCGCACGGACCTTATTCATCCGCTCCAGCGATAGGATGAGCGGGGCCACACCGTCTGTGGCCACTTGCCCGCCGACCAGCCCCGTACCGCCACCATAAGGGATCACCCCCACACGCGCCTGCCCCGCCATACGAATTATTGTGGCTACTTCCTCAACGGTGCGGGGCCGCGCCAGCACACCGCTTTGCCCAGCATAGAGGCCGCGCGGCTCTTCAAGATAGCGGGCGGATGCCTCCTCCAGCGTGCCTTGGGGCAAGGCAGCGCGCAGGGTCTCGGCAAAACTGGCGTCGGCGGGGTTCAATGCATGTGTCATGCTTATTAATCTAACGCGTGCGCGCAGGATGCAAGGGCTAGTCGTCAGAGATATAGGTCGGACGCAGCACCATGATCGTGGGTTGGCTCGGCAATGCATCGCGGCGCACGTTCAGATACGGCCCTTCCACGTCAATCACCGTGAACTCATCCCGCATCCCGTCCAAAAATTCCTTCAGCGCGAACAGGGAGAACCAATGCATCGGGATCACAATGCGCGAGCGCAGGCGCTTGAGAACCGCGATCATCGTCGCATGATCAAGCGTCATACCCCCGTCCACAGGGGCCATCACTACATCCAACCGGCCAATGGCGGCATATTGCTCTTCATTGGGGGCGTGGTGCAAATGGCCCAGATGCCCGATGCACAGGCCCGCCATCTCGAAGACAAAGATCGAATTGCCCTTCTCCTCCACTCCCGAAAACTGGGATCGGATATCGGTCGAGACATTGCGCACCAGCACTTCACCCAGATCAAGGCGATGCTCGACCCCTTCGCCAAATTCCTCCCCCCAGCCGCGCAGGACATGGGGAATCGCAGGATCGGGAAAGGCGGTCCAATGGGTGTCATGGGCATGGTTCATCGTCACCACATCGGGGATCAAGCGAGTCGAGCCGACAAAGCCGGTGAAATCCGTCACCATGTTCAAACCGCCTGCGCTGCGAATGAGAAAGCTGGCATGGCCCACATAATGCAGATCAACAGTTTCTTCCGGCACATCGCGCAGGCTGGCGCGGTGAATAAATTCCATCCCCTCAGTCGCATCGGCAAGGGCGTGACAATGGCTAGGCGTGCGCGTGGGCGCAGTTTCCTGCGCAAGGGCGGGACTGGCCAAGACGATCAATGCAAGGGTCAAACGGATCAACATGCAGCAAGCCTAGCACCAGTTTTCAAATTCGCAAAACCCACAAAATCTCCTGCGTCACCATGCCCCGACAGGCTTTCAAATATTTCATTCACCCGGTCTTACGCGCCTGCGTGAGCGATTATTGCAGCATAAGCCCCAACACAGGCAGCGACCACGTTCACCACATCCGCCCCACGGTTTCGTGTGCTCACAAAGCGTCACAGCCAATTCATTTGAGCGGAGCGCGAAAGGGGCCCATTCATGATCCAGACACCAACCAACCTTGAAAGGATCATAAGATGAAACCGGTTTTCACAACTTTCACTGCCCTCACCCTTGCGACAGGTCTTGCTCTCGCAGGGTCGGCTGCAACGGCAGGCGGCAATACAATTACCTACAAACAGGATGGCGCGACATGGACCACGTCCAAGAACATCAGCGCCTTCGGATCCCGCGCAAGAGACCGCTCCTACAGCGAGCATCGCCATGGCGGTCACTTCGGCTCACCGTTTCTGGGCAGCTATGGCCGTGACGGCACCTACAATAAGCCGGTCTATGACGCCTTGCGCGCCAATAACCGCCGCAGCAAGACCCATGTAGACGTCGGCAGCAACTAAGCAGCCCTTCAAGTGGCGGTCGTTTTTCCCCGGCGATCGCCCCGCAGGCTGGCATAGAGGACATGGGTGCGCCAGCGCCCGTCAATCTGAAGATAGCTTTGTGCCACGCCTTCGTATTTGAAACCCGACCGCTCCAGCAGGCCACGCGACGGGGTGTTCTCGGGCAGGCAGGCAGCCTCGATGCGGCTCAACTCAAGATGGGTGAAGGCATAATGCACCACCGTCTTGATCGCCTCACGCATATATCCCTGCCGCGCAAAAGGCTCCCCCGTCCAATACCCAAGTGTCCCCGCAAGAGCAGGACCACGGCGGATATTGTCCAGTGTGATCGCCCCAAGCAGCGCATTATCTTCGCGCCGCACGAGGAAAAGCGGCACAGCCGTCCCCGCATTGACCGACCTATTGGCCCAATAAACACGGTTGGAAAACGCCTTGCGGCTCAGGTGATCGGCAGACCATGCAGGCTCCCACGGGGTCAGGAATTCACGGCTGGCACTGCGCAGCGCCACCCAAGGACGGAAATCCTGATGGGTGGGCGGGCGCAGGGTCATCCGCTCCGTCTCGATGCTGAGTTTTCGCCGTAAAGACAACATCAGGCCGCGCGCCTTGCCTCAAGTTCTGCCAGTGTGGGGGCTTTCTCGACAGGACCGTAAAGGGCCAGTGCCGCAGGAGCCGTGGCTGCCATACGCTCGGCAAAGTCGCGCACGTCCCCAGTGGTGACAGCGTCGATTTGGGCGATAGTCTCTTCCAGCGGCGGAATACGGTCCCAAATCTGGATCAGACGCGCCAGACGCTCCGCACGGTTGCTTGGACTTTCCAGCCCCATAAGCAAACCAGCCTTCATCTGAGCGCGCGCACGCGCCACTTCTGCGGCGGACATGTCGGTCGCTGCACGCTTCATCTCGTCAATAGTAATGCCTGCAAGCTCTGGCAACTGCTCACCCGAGGTGCCTGCATAGACCGTCATCATGCCCGTATCCGCATAAGCGCCCGCTTGGGCAAAGATGGTATAACACAAGCCGCGGTTCTCGCGCACTTCCTGAAACAGACGGCTCGACATGCCGCCACCAAGGGCGGAGGCATAAATCTGCGCCACATAGATGTCGTCTGCGCGGTAGCCGGGGCTCTCGAACCCAAGGGCGAAATGCGCCTGCTCAAGCTCCTTCACCTGACGGTGCTCGCCACCTGCAAAAACAGCTGAAGTTGCGCGCAGCAGCGGCTTTGGTGCCATATCCCCGAACAACTTTTCTGCCATCGCGACCAGCGCATCATGATCCACCGCACCTGCCGCCGACAGGATCATCTGCTCGGGTCCGTAGTGCTGGTCGATAAAGCCTGTCAGGTCCGTGCGGTTAAAGTTCGACACACGCTCGGCTGGGCCAAGGATTGTGCGGCCGATGGCCTGATCGGGATAGGCCTGCTCTTGTAACCAGTCAAAGATCACATCGTCAGGCGTATCCAGCGCTTGGCCGATCTCTTGCAGGATCACACCGCGCTCAACCTCGATCTCCGCATCATCCATTACAGGGTTGCGCAGAATATCAGCGATCACCTCAAGGCCAAGCGGCACATCATTTTCCAGCACCCGCACATAGTAGGCGGTCACTTCGCGCGAGGTATAGGCGTTGATATAGCCGCCCACATCCTCAATCGCTTCTGCGATTTGCAGGGCGGTGCGCGTCTTGGTCCCCTTGAATGCCATATGCTCAAGGAAATGCGCGATGCCATTTTGCGCGGGTGTCTCGTGGCGACCGCCAGCCCCCACCCAGATCCCGATAGAGGCCGAAGCAAGCCCCGGCATATGTTCAGTTACGATGCGAAAACCGTTCGACAGGCGGTGCGTTTGAAGGGTCACTGAGCAATCAGTCCTTTAATTTGGGCTTTGAGCGCTTCGAGGTCGTTTGGCACACGGGTCAAACGCTCGGGGCGGTCATAAAGATCGGCCATACGCGGCGGCAGTGGCGGGCGGATGCCAGTCGCTGCTTCTACTGCGTCGGGGAATTTCGCAGGATGCGCTGTGGCCAGTGTCACCATGGGTGTCTTTGGGTCGCGCAACTCGTTCGCCACTTTCACACCAATGGCAGAATGAGGGCACAGCAACTCGGCACTCTGTGCCAGCGTGTCAGTGATGGTCTTCGACGTTTCCTCTTCGGAGGCACGGCCAGAAGCGTAGTGCTCGGACAACACCTGAGCCGCGCCTTGAGACACATCAAACCCGCCCTGCCCCAGCTCTGTCATCAGCTGCGCCACGGCACTGCCGTCACGGTCATAGGCGTCGAACAAGGCGCGCTCGAAGTTGGAGGAAACCTGAATATCCATCGAGGGGCTAATCGACGGATGCACCGTGTCTTTGTGATAGCCCTGACCACTCAAGCAACGGTGTAGAATATCGTTCTGGTTGGTCGCCACGATCAACTGGTCAATCGGCAGCCCCATCTTCTTGGCGATGTACCCCGCAAAAATGTCACCGAAATTGCCTGTCGGCACGGTAAAGCTAACTTTGCGCTCTGGCGCACCAAGGCTTACGGCAGAAGAGAAGTAGTAGACAACCTGCGCCAGCACGCGGCCCCAGTTGATCGAATTAACGCCTGCCAGCTTCACTCCGTCGCGGAATTCAAAATCGTTGAACATATCCTTCAGGCGCGCTTGGCAATCGTCGAAATCGCCATCCACAGCCAGCGCATGTACGTTGCTCTCCACTGGTGTCGTCATCTGGCGGCGCTGCACCTCGGACACACGGCCATGCGGGTAGAGGATCACAACGTCCACGTTGTCCAACCCACGGAAGGCTTCAATCGCAGCCGACCCCGTATCACCCGAGGTTGCACCCACAATCGTCACCCGCTCGCCTTTACGACCCAAAGCAAGCTGGAACATCTGGCCGATCAACTGCATGGCGAAATCCTTGAACGCCAGTGTCGGGCCGTGAAACAGCTCCAGCAGGAAATGATTGGGCGCAAGCTCTTTCAAGGGGGCACGGCTGGTATGGCCGAACCCCGCATAGGCCTTTGCAATCAAATCGCGAAATTCATCATCGCTGAATGTATCACCAATAAACGGTCGCATCACGGTATAGGCCACTTCCTCATAGGACTGACCCGCCATCGCAGCGATATCGTCATGGCTCAGCTGCGGAATGCTCTCGGGGACATACAGACCGCCATCACGGGCAAGGCCCGTCAGCATCGCCTCCTCGAAGCTCAGGATCGGGGCAGTGCCACGGGTAGAGATATAGCGCATCGGTCAGCTCGTCTGTTTGGGGGCGCGGCGGGCGCGCAGGGTAAAGGCAAGGGTCATCGCAATCCATATCGCAGCAAGCGAGAACCACGTAATCGCGTATGAAAGGTGGTCGTTCGGAATTGCACTGGTGTCAACAGGCAGCGGGCGGATTGGTCCATCCTCAAAGGAGGTTTGTTTCGCCACCACAAAAATTTCTTCGGTATTTAAAGCGGCCGCCATGGCGGCCACATCGCGGGCAAACCAGATGTTTTTGGCCATGTCAGGCTCTGGCGTGAAACCGTCCACTTCCTGCGGCCATTGCAAATTGCCGCGCACAGTCTCGGACCCTTCATGCACAGGCACCTCTGTTTGGTCCACCAGCATAAAGCCACGATCAAGCAGCACACGCAGTCCGCCCAGATCCATCGCCGATATGATGCGGTAACCCGCGCCAATCTCTTTCTGGCTGACCAGAACCCGCAAATATTCAGGCGCCACAACGCCGCGCACTTCAACAGGTAGATAGGCATCGTTTTCAGGATCAAGCACATCGGGCAGCGGGATCGGTGCTGCCTCAATCCGCGCATCAATATCCGCGATCACGCCCAGCTTCCATTCCAACCGCTGCGCTTGCCAGAACCCCAACCACAACAGGATCGCAGCTCCTCCAATACCAATGAAAATGAAAAAGAAACTGCGACGCATGAAAGCTCCCATGAGCGGTAGGATATGAAAAGCGCGCGAGGCATTGCCCCGCGCGCTTTATCTAACTTGGATCGCTAGAGGTACAAGTCCGCGTTTAGTTTGCGGGAATACCAAAGACGTAGACGGCGAAGAAGAGGAAGAGCCATACAACGTCAACGAAGTGCCAGTACCATGCAGCCGCCTCAAACCCTACGTGGTTTTCACTGTCGAAGTGACCCGCACGCGCACGGAACCAGCAGACCAGCAGGAAGATCGTCCCGATGACAACGTGGAAGCCGTGGAAGCCTGTTGCCATGAAGAAGTTGGAGAAGAACTTGTCCCCGCCAAACTCCCAGCCTTTGTAGAGCAGGTAGTTATACTCATAAGCCTGAAGCGCTGTGAACAGCACACCCAGAACAACGGCGATCAGCAGACCGTTCTTGAGGTCGGCACGGTTGTTGCCATGGACCAGCGCGTGGTGCGCCCAAGTAACGGCACAACCAGACAGCAGCAGGATCAGCGTGTTGATAAGCGGCAGGTGGAAGGCGTCAACCTGATAGATCACCGGCGGCACATAGGTGGAACCGAAGTATTCATTCATCGGGTACATGGCGTGCTTGAAGAAGCTCCAGAACCACGCGACGAAGAACATGACTTCGGACATGATGAACAGGATAAAGCCATAGCGCAGGCCGATCTGGACCACGCGTGTGTGATCGCCGATTTTGCTTTCCTCAACAACCTCGGACCACCATGCAAAGCTGCAATAAAGCGTGCCGACAAGGCCGATCAGAAACACATATGGTGTGACGTCGTGCATCCAGAGGACGCCACCCGTGAGCATGACAAATGCAAAGAGCGCGCTGAGCAGCGGCCAGATGGAGGGGGCGAGAATATGATAGTCGTGATTTTTTGCGTGGGCCATTTTGGGCGTCCCTGTGTTTTAGTCTTAGTTCAATTCAGTAGGCTGATCCGCGTCGAGGGCGGCATACCCCTCGGGAAGATCGATTTCGTAGAATGTATAGGAGAGTGTGATGGTATGTATATACTGACCTTCACGATCCCCTACAATTTCGGGGTCAACAAAGAAGCTGACAGGCATTTGTACACGCTCGCCCGGGGCGAGCACTTGCTCCTCAAAGCAGAAGCAGTCGATTTTTTCGAAAAACGCACCTGCCTGATAGGGCGTCACGTTGTAAGAGGCCATACCAGCGATGGGCCGGTCGGTGGGGTTGTAAGCCTCATAAAAGGCCAGCCCCGTCTCACCGATGCGAATCTCCATCTCGCGCACGACAGGTTTGAATTCCCACGACATATGGTTGTTCAAGGAACCGTCAAAGCGGATTTTGATAGTTTCTTCAAGCACATCATCGGGCGCGACCGAAGCATAGCCAACTGTGCCACCAAATCCGGTCACACGGCAGAACCAGTCGTAAAACGGCACAGAGGCCCAAGCGAGACCACCCATCACCACAACTAACCCAACAGTCTGGGAAACCGTTTTTTGTGGACCGGAAAGTGCCATCAGTTGGACTCCTGAACCGGTATCTGCTGGCCTACGCCTTTTGCTGCGGACGCGGGGATCTGGAACTCGGCAGACGTAATCTTCGTGTAGGTCAGAAGCATCACCAGCAGAACAAAACTGCCCAGCATCAGGCCAACGCCGATATTCAGGCTTTTGCGCCGAGTGTGAATCTCATGTTCGGGACGTAATGCCATTACCAGCCTCCAAATCCGATGGGTTTCAACGCAGCTTCGGCCAAAATCGCAAGGAAATGCGCGAAAAGATACCACAGCGACAGGCGGAAGAATTTGCGCTCGACGGCGAAGTTATCGACTTCGCACATCTCTTCGTCACGCTTCCAGATGTCATATGCGCCCTTCAGGAACAGCGCGTTCAGAACTACTGCGGTAGTCAAATAGCCCCAGCCACCAATGCCCGTAAAGGCCGTACCAACCGCCAAAATTACCAACAAAACAGTATAGGCAAGGATGTGATTGCGCGTGGAGCGGCGGCCATGTGTGACTGTCAGCATCGGCACTTTTGCATCGTCGTAGTCATTGCGCATGAACAACGCCAGCGCCCAGAAGTGCGGTGGCGTCCACATAAAGATAAGCGCGAACATCAGCCATGGCTCAAGCACAAGGATGTCACCCGTAGCAATGATCCACCCGATCACAGGCGGGAAGGCTCCCGCCGCACCACCGATCACGATGTTCTGCGGGGTCGAGCGTTTCAGCCACATTGAATAGGGGACGACATAAAAGAAGATCGTGAAGGCCAGCATAAAGCCTGCCAGCAGGTTCGCGCTCAGCGACAGCATCATAACCGAAAGGCCAGACAGCGCGACACCAAGATACATCGCGGATTGCGCAGTGACCTTTCCTGCGGGGATCGGCCGCTTGGCCGTGCGCTTCATGATCGCGTCGATGTCGGCGTCCCACCACATGTTCAGCGCGCCAGATGCGCCTGCACCAATCGCCAAAAACAGGATTGAGGCAAAGCCTACAACGGGGTTCACCGCAACGGGTGCGGCAAGCATGCCTACCACAGCTGTAAACACAACAAGCTGCATCACACGGGGCTTCAACAGGGCATAATAATCGCCCAGCTGCGGTTCGTTTTCAAAGCTCTGCACATTTGTCACGTCGGTCATTATCCGGTCATCCCATTTATGGCGCGTTGGGCAAATTTAGTCAGCAAAGGTCCACAGCATAGGGTCACACACTGGGAGTGTTGGTCGGGCGGCACCTTGGCCCCGCCCGCCACAAGTTAGTCAGCCAAAGCGACTGTTACCGTCTGGGGAATACCAGCGTATTCCTCTTTCGCGCGGCTCAGCCACTCGGCATAGGCCTCCTCGGAAACAACCTTGACCGTGATCGGCATATAGGCGTGGGACATGCCACACAGCTCGGAACACTGACCGAAATAGACGCCTTCTTTCTCGGCCTTGAACCACAGTTCCGCCAGACGACCCGGGACAGCGTCCTGCTTCACGCCAAAGGCGGGGATGGTCCATGCGTGGATTACGTCAGCCCCTGTGACCTGCATCACGATCGTCTTGTTGATTGGCACAACAACGGCTGTATCGGTCGCCAAAAGCCATTCGCTCTCGGAGTAGCCTGCCGCTTCAAGCTGCGCGATAACTTCTGGCGTCTTCATGTTCTCGCCGCCCATGGCAGGCGCACCGATCATGTAGCTGTCAAACCCGAAATCGTCATCCACATACTCATAGGACCAGTACCACTGGTTGCCGACAGCCTTGATCGTCACATCAGCGACAGGAATCTCCTGTTGGCGGAACAAGATCGGCAGGGACCATGCACCAATCGCCATAAGGATCACAATCGGGACAATCGTCCATGCAATCTCAACTGGGGTGTGGTGGGTAAATTTCGCAGGTGTCGGGTTGCGCTTCGCGTTATAGCGGAAGGACACCCAAAGGATCAGCCCAGTCACAAACAGTGTGATGACAGTGATGATTACAAGAATCATACCGTCCAGCCACTGCAAATCTGTTGCCAGTTCGGTAACGCCGGGCTGGAACCCCATTTTGCCATCCACTGGCACCCCGATGATCTCAAGGCCTTGTGGATCAACGCTTTGTGCCCATGCTGGGAGGCTTGTGAAGCCAGCCAAAAGACCGGCAAGTGTGAGATGCTTTGTCATCATGTTCGTCCTGATTTTTTTGACCCTAGGTGGCTTAAACGCTCGGATAGGCTTGCCCGACGTTGTAATCTTGCGTCTTACAATCATATTCTGATTACGAAAGAAAGTCCTGTGCTTGCGTCAAATGGACACCAAGCAGCAACAAATCCCGCAGCCCCCACTTGACCCCTCGGAGCGCCTTATATGTCTGACACCCCCTTTTCGCCTTTTGAAGATATGCTTGACCGCGACACCGCCTTGACCGTGCTGCGCGAGGCGGTCGCAGGGGCAGACGATGGAGAGCTGTTTTTCGAGCGCACCCGTTCTGAGGGGCTAATGTTCGACGATGGCCGCCTAAAGACAGCCAGCTATGACGCTGCAACAGGATTTGGCTTGCGCGCCGTGCGCGGTGAAGTGGCAGGATACGCCCATTCCACCGAAGTTTCCGAGGCCGCCCTGCGCCGCGCCGCGCAAACCGCACGCCTTGCAGTGGGCGATGGCGGCGGCATATGGGCAGACGCCCCCGTCGGCACCAACAAGCAGCTTTATACAGATCAGGACCCCATCGCAGGCGCCGCGTTTTCCGTAAAAGTCGAAACACTTCGCGAGATGGACGATTACTGCCGCAGCCTCGACAAACGCGTGGTCCAAGTGAGCGCCTCCATCTCCGCCTCCATTCAAGAGGTCGAGATTTTGCGCCCCGAAGGCACCTCCGTCCGCGACATCCGCCCCATGACCCGCGTGAATGTCTCTATAATAGTAGAACACGAAGGCCGCCGCGAGAGCGGCACAGCTGGTGGTGGCGGTCGCACCTCGCTCGACGGTCTGCTCGCGCCCGAAGACTGGCAAGGCAAAGCCCGCGAAGCGCTGAGAATCGCCCTCGTCAATCTCGAGGCCGTCCCTGCCCCTGCGGGCATGATGGACGTGGTCCTCGGCCCCGGCTGGCCCGGTATCCTGCTGCACGAGGCCATCGGCCACGGCCTTGAGGGGGACTTCAACCGCAAAGGCACGTCAGCATTCGCTGGCCTCATGGGCCAACAGATCGCCGCCAAGGGCGTGATTGTATTGGACGATGGCACCATCCCCGACCGCCGCGGCTCTATCTCCGTCGACGACGAAGGCACGCCCAGCGCCAAGAACGTCTTGATAGAGGACGGCAAGCTGGTCGGCTACATGCAAGACCGCCAGAACGCGCGTCTGATGGGCGTCAAAAGCACAGGCAACGGACGCCGCCAAAGCTTTGCCCATATCCCCATGCCCCGCATGACCAATACCTATATGCTGGGTGGCGACACGGCACCCGGTGACATCGTGGCGGACCTCAAAGACGGCATTTACGCCGTGGGATTCGGTGGCGGTCAGGTGGACATCACCAACGGCAAATTCGTGTTTTCCTGCACCGAAGCCTACCGCGTCGAGAACGGCGTCGTCGGCGCACCTGTCAAAGGGGCCACGCTCATCGGGGACGGTGCCACCGCCCTCAAACAAATCCGCGCTATCGGCAATGACCCCTCCCTCGACCCCGGCATGGGCAACTGTGGCAAACAGGGCCAGTGGGTGCCTGTGGGCGTGGGCCAGCCAACGCTGATGATTGGCGGGCTGACGATCGGCGGTGCTGCGGCTTGAGTAAGATAACTGCATGGCCAATGTTGCGCACTGACACAGCAGCCGCATCCCGTGTGGGGCTCCGCGACTGGTTGGTCGCGTCTATCCTCGCACTTGTTGTCCCTGCCCTAGTCGGTCTTATCGTTACTTCAACCATGATAGCGTTGGACCCGAGCAAACAATTCCATATTGAGGGCATGTACTTTCTCGGCCTCGTTTTAATAGTTGGCATGATGTTTTCTTCGATTGGTATTTTACTTGGACTTTTTGTGCTCCGTTTTGCTTTGCACATTGGGTGGGGCGGTTGGGCCAGCACTCTGTGTATTGGTGCAGTACTTGGCGCGATAGGGTCAGGACTCATAACCAAAAGATAACGGCTGCTGCGAGAGCAATTGCAGAG